>NZ_JBFTSK010000017.1:0-130465 GCF_056399985.1 Chitinophaga sp. 01L420 | reverse complement strand
AGCCTGTAACGGTGCTCATAATATTGAAGTTTACCTTTTCCTGGTGACTTCCAAGGCCACAGGCAAAAAGCTTTACTTTACTGCCTACATTATTCAGCTTTATATTCTCTTCCACCGCTTTAAAATTCACTGGTTCAAAAGCAACGCAAGGCACTCCCAGACCACCCAGCCAGATATCATACTCACCTATGCAGGCGCCGATATCGATAAACCCATCCAGCTTACCCTGATCCAGTTGTTGTTTCAGGTAGTTACGGACCCGTTTCTCATAAGCATAGTTAATGAACTGAAAATCGGTTGTACCTGCCCTTATCCTGAAACGCCCTAATGCAGATGTGGCCTGCCAGCCCTTCAGCGTAGGTTTGTTTAATAATACCAGCTTAAGGGAAGCCTGGAGGGATTTCCAGTCGTTGTGCCGGATATACTCACTAAAGTAGGCCAGGTACTGTTTGTATTTGGAAAGATTTCTCCAGGAGGGATAATAGGCTGCATCTTTCATAACCGGGGAGTTTACTTAAATCTACAAATAAAAAAGGGAAGCTGCAATCCCTTATGTACTGCAACTTCCCTTGTTTACTACCTTTTTATATCCCTAAAAAACTATTTCCGAAAATGTATGACCAGTAACTACCTGGTAATCACTTTTTCTTCCATTTTACTTCGTAAAGATCTTTACGCATGTCTTTTTTTGTCTGCACACTTCCAAACGCATGCAATTCTTTTAAAAGCACCAGATCCACGTCGGCGATGACCACCATTTCTGTATTGGGAGTAGATTCCGCTTTGATACCTGTTACCGGAAATGCAAAATCTGAAGGTGTAAATACCGAAGATTGTGCATATTGTAAATCCATGTTATTTACTTTGGGCAGGTTACCAATACAACCAGCAATGGCTACATAGCATTCATTTTCAACGGCCCTTGCCTGTGCGCAAAAGCGTACACGGTTATATGCATGCTGGGTATCTGTCATGAAAGGAACAAAAAGGATCTGCATCCCCTGTTCGGCCAGGATACGTGAAGGCTCCGGGAACTCAACGTCATAGCAAATCTGTATTCCTATCTTGCCGCAATCTGTGTCAAACACTTTTATCTCACTTCCACCTTTAATACCCCAGGCCGACACTTCTCCCGGCGTTGGGTGGATTTTGATATATTGCTCATAAGTCCCGTCCCGGCGGCACAGATAAGAGATATTGTACAGGACCTCGTCAATCACGATGGGCATGCTTCCGGAAATGATATTCACATTGTAGGCAACTGCATGCTGCTGGAAAATTTCCCGCAACTTATCTGTGTACTTTGCTACCCCTCTGATCGCTCCCGCAGGATCCATCTGGTTAAATTCCTTCATCAGTGGAGAGTTGAACAACTCAGGGAACACCACGAAGTCTGATCCATAGTCACTCACCGCATCAATGAAATATTCAACCTGTTGCAGAAACCCTTCCAGGCTGCCATAATCCCGCATCTGCCACTGCACCAACCCAATACGTACGGTAGATTTATTGTAACGGATGGTATCCAGATCTTTCTCATAGTAAATATTAAACCACTGCAACAAAGTGGCAAACCCCATAGATGCCTCATCATTCGGCAAATAATTTTTAAGTATTTTCTTTACTGTAAAATCATTGGAGAACTGGAAAGTTAAAGTAGGATCATAGATCTCCCGGTCCTGCACTTTTTCTATATATTCCCTGGGTGACAAACGTTCCGCATACTTCTCATAGTTGGGAATACGGCCACCAGCCACAATCCCCTGCAAATTCAGTTGCTCACAGAGATTTTTACGGGCATCATACAAACGCCGGGCGAGTCGCTTACCCCGGTAGTCCGGGTGCACAAATACTTCTATGCCATACAATATATCTCCCTTTGGATTATGGGTATTAAAAGTATAATAACCGGTGATCTGCTCGTAGGTATGGCTATCTCCAAACTTCTCGTAGTCTACAATAATGGCCAGAGCGCATCCTACCACTTTGTCATTCACTGTTACTGCAATCTGACCTTCAGGGAAAAGCGTGATCAGTCTTTGTATGGTAGGCTCTCTCCAGTAGCTGCCGGCCATATCTGCATAAGCAGACACCATAGATTCTTTCAGGTCCAGGTAGTCCTCTACCGTTAGCGTCCTGATTTCAATTGTTTCCGACATAGAATGATTTTCTGTTTTTAATTAAAACTCAGTCCCTTAGTGACTTGCTCAATAATATTGATTTTTTTATTTACTTTGTGGATTAATTTAGCAACTGCAATAATTTAACCATACCCCAGGTAAACCTATTACCAAATATTACATTTACTCAAACCGATACACTTTAGACCTTACTACTGTGCCTTTAATCCAAAACAGAGATATAGTTATTATAGGGCTTCAACAATGGTATACCGCTATTGGCAGCAACTGTAAAAACATTGCGCAGGAGTTTGCGCGGCATAACCGAGTGTTATATATAAACGCTCCATTAGACAGACGTACTATTTTAAACGGGAAAGGAGATCCGCATGTGCAGTATCACCTTGATACCAAAGATAAAAAAGTGCCTTCCATTGTGCCTATTGGCGACAATCTATGGAACTTCTACCCTTCCGTTGTGCTGGAATCCATTAACTGGCTCCCCTTTACCCCCCTGTTCTCCTGGTTTAACAAACGTAATAACCGGAAGTTCGCGGACAGTATCAGAGAGGCGGTAACAGCTATGAATTTCAAAGACATCATCCTGTTTAATGACAATGATATATTCCGGGGATACTACCTGAAGGAGTTACTTCAACCAGAAAAGTATGTCTATTACAGCAGAGACTATCTGCTGGGGGTACCTTACTGGCAAAAACACGGGTTACAACTGGAACCCCGTCACATTGCCAAAGCCGATGTGGCTGTGGCAAATTCATTGTACCTGGCGGAAATGCTGCAAAAGTATAATCCTTCCAGTTACTATGTTGGCCAGGGCTGTGATTTACAACTTTTTGATGCCAATATAAAACATCCGGTTCCGGCTGATGTTCCTGTTGGAAAGGGACCTGTAATAGGCTATGTAGGTGCACTTAAATCACTGCGGCTGGACATCAGCATCCTGCTTAAAATAGCCAGGGAGCGCCCCGAATGGCAACTGGTATTAGTGGGGCCGGAAGATGAGGACTTCCTCCAATCGGATCTGCACCAGCTTCCGAATGTTCATTTCACCGGCAAGAAAGACATCTCCGTACTTCCGGCTTATGTGCAGTCCTTTGATGTATGCATCAATCCACAGGTCCTGAATGCTGTTACTGTTGGCAACTACCCTTTAAAAATTGATGAATATCTGGCAATGGGAAAACCTGTTGTAGCTACTGCCACCAAAACGATGGAGTTATTCAAAGATTATGTATACCTCGCTGCCACACCAGATCATTATATTCCACTGATAGAAAAAGCTTTATCAGAGAATTCCGGTTCTTTGGCAGCAGAACGCATACAATTTGCAGGTACTCATACCTGGGAAAATTCCGTGACGGCAATTTACCAGGCCATATTAAACACCAGCAGCCATTAATTATGACTATCATAGATAACATAAAACAACGTCCCGGCCTAAAAAAACTGGCTTTATACCTGCTGATGCCTAAAAATCAGGCGCGCCCCCGTAAATGGGTACAATGGTTTGTCAACCCATTCAAACATAAAAAAGGAAAGGGCTCTCTGATAAGAAGGCGTACCAGGATAGATGTACTTCCTTTTAATACATTTATACTTGGCCGTTATTCAACCATTGAGGATTTTGCTACTGTCAATAATGGAATGGGAGCGGTCATTATCGGCGACCATACCAGAATAGGAATTGGAAATGTTATCATCGGTCCTGTAAGTATAGGCGATAATGTTATACTCGCACAAAACATCGTATTATCCGGACTTAACCATGGATATACCGATCCCAATGTACCTATTGCGCTACAGCCCTGCTCTGTAGCCGAAATAATAGTAGAAGATGATTGTTGGATTGGCGCCAACAGTGTTATCACTGCAGGTGTAACTATTGGACGCCATTCCGTAGTAGCTGGTGGTAGTGTAGTTACCAAAAACGTTCCCCCTTATACGGTAGTAGCCGGCAATCCTGCCCGCCCTATCCGCCAATACCAGCCTGCAACCGGTACCTGGGAAAAAATCTAATTGGTTACCTTGACAAAATGCCCGGTCCAACGGAAACTATCACCTTCTCCTTTCACCTCCATCAGATAATATCCGGTAGGCATGTTAGTGATGTTGATGTCTGTCTGGAATGATTCCCCGATGGTATACCTGATATTCTGGTGTAGTCTTCCTTTCACATCAAAGATACGCACCTGCAAAGGAGCAGTACCTTTCCGTACCACATGCAGGCGGATATAGCTCACGGCCGGATTAGGGAAAATACGGGCAGAGTCTTCTACATGAAGATCCTGACTGGATGCGATTACTGTAACATGAAACAACGTCGAAGCAGTAGCACCCAGATTATCTGTTACAAGGAGCTGGAATTTATAGTCTCCTGCCTTCAGGCTCTTTATCAGTGTTTGCGCACGGTCAGGGTTTATAATTTCCGCCGTTGCTGGTCCGGATACCTGTGACCATGCATATGTCTTAATACTCCCATCTGTATCATAGGAGGCAGTACCGTCTGCAAAAACTGCATCTATTGGCAGTTGTACAATTCTGTCACCGGCAGTTAATGCTACCGGCGGTTTGTTCTCTACTACCACGGGCAATACCAGTACATTTATGGTAGCTGCTGCTGTGGCTTGCTTATCATCCGTTACTGTCAGCTGGTAGGTGTAAGTACCTGCTACCAGGTTACTGATGTTGGTCTTTGCCTGACCTGCTGCAGAAAGATTTCCACCGGCAGGACCCGCAGTTTTCTGCCACAACCACGTCGTAATTTGTCCGTCCGGATCGCTGGAAGCGCTTCCATCCAGTGAAGCAGTGTTAACAGGTAGCTGAACCTGGATACTGTTACCTGCGTTGGCCACCGGCGGTTTGTTTGGTTGAACCGCTGCCAGTACTACTACGTTTACACTGGCACTGCTGCTGGCGCCTGAATTATCTGTTACCGTCAGCTGAAAAGTATAGGTACCTTCCTGCAGATTATCTGCATTCGTTTTAGATACCCCGGCTGCAGTAAGATCGCCGCCGGCTGGGCCAGCAGTCTTCTTCCACGACCAGGTAGTAATTTGTCCGTCTGCATCAGTAGAACCACTTCCGTCCAATGCGGCAGTATTCACGGGTAACTGAATCTGAATATTATTACCGGCATTGGCTACTGGTGGTTTGTTTTGTGGAACCGCTGCCAGTACCACTATGTTTACACTGGCATTGCTGCTGGCGCCCGAATCATCCGTTACCGTCAGCTGAAAAGTATAAGTACCTTCCTGCAGATTATCTGCATTCGTTTTAGATACCCCGGCTGCAGTAAGATCACCGCCGGCTGGGCCAGCAGTCTTCTTCCACGCCCAGGTAGTAATTTGTCCGTCTGCATCAGTAGAGCCACTTCCATCTAATGCGGCAGTATTCACGGGTAACTGAATCTGAATATTATTGCCGGCATTGGCTACCGGTGGTTTGTTTTGTTGAGCCGCTGCCAGTACCACTACGTTTACACTGGCAACACTGGTGGCGCCTGAATTATCTGTTACTGTCAGCTGAAAAGTATAGGTGCCTTCCTGCAGATTACCTGCATTCGTTTTAGATGCCCCGGCTGCAGTAAGATCGCCGCCAGCTGGGCCAGCAGTCTTCTTCCACGACCAGGTAGTAATTTGTCCGTCTGCATCAGTAGAACCACTTCCGTCCAATGCGGCAGTATTCACGGGTAACTGAATCTGAATATTATTGCCGGCATTGGCTACCGGTGGTTTGTTTTGTGGAACCGCTGCCAATACCACTACGTTTACACTGGCACTGCTGCTGGCGCCTGAATTATCTGTTACTGTTAGCTGAAAAGTATAAGTGCCTTCCTGCAGATTACCCGCATTTGTTTTAGCCGCTCCGGCTGCTGTAAGATCGCCGCCGGCTGGGCCAGCAGTCTTCTTCCACGCCCAGGTCGTAATCTGTCCGTCTGCATCAGTAGAACCACTTCCATCCAATGAAGCAGTATTCACTGGTAACTGAATCTGAATATTATTGCCGGCATTGGCTACCGGTGGTTTATTGATAATCGCAGCCAGCACTACTACGTTTACGCTGGCAACGCTGGTGGCACCTGCGTTATCTGTTACGGTTAGCTGAAAAGTATAAGTGCCTTCCTGCAGATTACCTGCATTTGTTTTAGCCGCTCCGGCTGCTGTAAGATCGCCGCCGGCAGGGCCAGCAGCCTTCTTCCATGACCAGGTAGAAATTTGTCCGTCTGCATCAGCAGAACCACTTCCATCCAATGACACACTATTCACGGGTAACTGAATCTGAATATTATTGCCGGCATTGGCTACCGGTGGTTTATTGGCGGCCGGCTTAACAATGACACTCACCCGGGCGGTTCCAGTTAATCCTTTACTATCTGTAACTGTAAGTTCATATATAAAGGTTCCCTGAGTAAGAGCAGTAATACTGGGTTTAGCTGTATTTCCATTAGTAATGATATCCCCAGCCGGGCCACTTATTTTTTTCCATGCATAGCCCGTGATTGTACTCCCACTTGCAGCTTTGGAGCCTGACCCGTCGAGCGCTACATTGTTGACTGGCAGGGTAATAGTAATATTGCTCCCGGCATTTGCCAGCGGTGGGGAGCTGGTTCCTGCTTTCAGTTCAAAAGCACCCACATCATATTTTAGCTGTTGCGGGCGAGACGTGCTATCATAGTCCGTATTCAAATTAAAATCGCTCATATCCCGGCCTGCATCTACCGCTGAAGATGTTGGCAGCAGGTGATAATTTTTGCTGGCACTATCTACAAAATTGGCAGCAGCCTGGCTTGGATAACAGAGGTTATTGGAATACAGCAATTTAATAGGCAGATCTCCTTTTATATACATCCCCTTTACCGGGTAGTCATAAGCAGTTCCTTTCTGCACCATCAGGTTGTTATACACCTGGTGTCCGATCGGCGTCTGATAGGCAAAGATCTTGATCGCATTCGATCCGTTATCTGTATTGATAATGGTATTGTTATAAATAACGGCAGCCGGAGGAGGAAAAATATCCGGCGTAGTATTAGCCGGGATTTTATCAGACACATTAATGCCTTCATAATGGATATCTGAGATCACATTATTATAGATCTCACTTACACCAGATCCGAAAATAGTTACTCCTGGCATGTAACCAACCGAAATATTGTTATTATATACTTTGAGGCTCGAACCGGAGCCAACGAGAATGCCGTATCCTTGCGCGGAATTCTGTGACATACCATAGTTTACAATCCTGTTATTGAAAACACGGTTATCTCCGTTTTTTGCCATGGAGATCTGCATCGCATCGCTACCAATGTTTTCGAGATAATTGTCATACACCAGGATGTTTTCTATCCAGTGTGAACGCATATCTGTACAGGTACCTTCTGTCCAGAAATAATGGGTATTGCCTATATAGAAGCCTTCCCATAGTGAGTTCAGGCACTTGATGTGGTGAATTTTCACATTCTTCATCACATAACTTCCTTCCAGGTATTGCGGTTGCGCGCAGGTTTGCAGAGTTTTAGCCTGCAACATGATGCCTCCGTCATGAATAAATATGTTGTGTACATCAAAATCGGAACTACCTACCCCAAGGGTCAAACCAAATATCTGTAAGCCGGTAATATTAGTACCATTCAGGTCAAAGCCATACTCATAATTCTTATCTCCGCTACCGCTGATCTCCACAAACCGACAGGTGGGCGCATTAAAAACAGCAGCAGTTCCCTGGTTTTTAACACCCAGTTTTACCTGTCCTCCGCAGTTCGTGATCACAACAGGCTTTGCAGCGGTACCCGTAATATTACCCAAATGAAGGTACTCATACTCTCCTGCCGGAATACACAACGTATCACCTGGTTGAACCCCCAATGTAGCCATGGCGTTCGGATAGTACATTTCTGCACGTCCGTTGGCGGTGTTGGTCATTGGCACTACAATACGCCGGCCACCCGTAACAGGCGGTGTTACCACTCCACTTTTGGAATATTGTAACATCCATTCGTACATGTTTTTATTGTTTTCTTTATAGGCAGGATCATAGGCCTTCGTCCATGCGTCATGGCCGGAGGCATTGAAAATAGTAACCCTTGCAAGCGGATTTGGTGTTGGTGTACTGGCGTTGATGTCCTTCACCCAGTTAATGGAATAGTCTGGCGGTACGTTGGGATCTACCTGATTATGGAAGGCCCAGATCGGCGTATTGTTACCGGCGATATTCGCTGCCAGTGTGGTGGTAGGAGGATAATAACCACAAACAACCGCTGAGGCGGCAAATGCTTTTGCGTCTGCTTTATTTTCGGATAGCGCTCCCCACGTTTCTCCTCCTCCCATACTTAACCCTGTTAGATAAATTCGGTCAGCGTCAATATCATATTTTGTAAGCAGGTAATTTTTAAATTTAATCGCATCCGCAGCCCCCGGCCAGGTATTGAACTGGGGGGAAATTACTATAAACGAAAAATCTTTGTTGTTGACAGTGAAGGTGGTTGGGAATTTGCCCTGTGCAATTACTTTAGGGAGACCATTATTTAATACTGCGGAAAGGGGTGCACCAGAACTGGCCAGTTCACCTACTCCATGAAAGAAAATGATGAGGGGATACTTTTTACCACTGCCAGGTGTATACCCGGCGGGAAGATATTCATAGAAACCTTTTATGTTGGTCATTGTCGGATCACTAAAAGATCTGGCAGTTTGTACCTGACCAAAGCTCCTGGGGGATCCTAAAAACAACAGAAATAAAATAGCGCCTAGCCTATAAATGCTGCGGCACAAAGGTTGCCTTAGCGATAGCAAAAGGTTAATCATAAAATTATATGGCTTGCAAAGTTTTTAAAAATCTATCCTCATAGTTTCTCCTTAAAAAGTTTCTCAATAGAAAGCTTCCGATATTACAAAGAAAGCTTTTTTTTTAATCACATAATTAAAAAAATTAACATATATGTGCACAATAAATAAAGTATAACTATTTTACATTTATACTTATTTGTTTATTTTCAATTTATAGCGGTAAATCTCTTCTTTTTTTTCGGCGAAAAAAACTACCTTTGCACTTTCAGCATCTAAATAATTGCCCCATTTTTTAAACCTCATCCTATTAAAGACCATGATTTTCACATAATACGATTGTAATTATTGTTTCATGGCTTTTAAGTTTTTATCGGTTTTTCGTAACAGGCATTTTCATTCTCTTCTTGGGAACGTGATAATGGCTTTCTTCAATGTACTCTCTTTTGCGCTGCTGGTAAGAATGCTTTCTTTAAGTGCTTTCGGAGAGTGGGTATTATTTCTTGCCACCTATAACATCCTGGATCAGATACGTACAGCTATGCTGCAGTCAGGCATCATCAAGTTCAGCGCAGGAGTTGACGAAGCGGTCAGCAGACAGGTAACAGGAGCTGCCTGGTACATTTCCCTGCTACTTACCCTTTCCTTTATCATACTTTCGTTTGTTGTATATGTGGTAGCCTTTCCATTATTCAGCCCTACCTGGCACTTCTTCCTGGGATGGTTGGGTATCATGACTTTACTTTCTCTTCCATTTAACTTTGCCACCTGGGTATTACAGGCTGCACACAGATTTGACAAGATTGTACAGATACGCTTTTTACAGAATGGTTCTTTTCTTGTGTTACTGGGAGTGTTGTTCTTTTTAAAACAGGTAAATCTGCATAATGTGTTGTATGCCTATTCATTATCTCTGCTGGCGACAAGTATCTACTGTCTGGCATTCAAGTGGACTGCGATAAATAGCATGGCCGCCAGAACCAGACAGCACGTAAAGGATTTATATCACTATGGCAGGTTAATAGTAGGTAGTATGGTTTCCTCTTCCCTGCTGAACTACTCTGATAACCTTGTTCTCAGAACAATGCTCAGTCCCACTGCAGTTGCCATTTACAGCATTCCTCAAAAATTCATGGAAGTAATTGAAATTATCCTACGGAGTTTTGTTGCCACTTCCCAGCCTACTATTTCGGGAGCTGCCAACAGAAATGACTGGAAGGGAGTATCCTATGCGTTTTGTAAATATACAGGCACAGTCACTATTATGATCATCCCATTTGTTGCAGGGCTGCTACTGTTCACCAAACCATTGATCATCATCCTGGCAGCAAAAGCATACCTGCCTGCCACCGATATAGTCAGAATATTCCTCTTATCTGCTATCCTTTATCCGATTGATCGTTTCATTGGGGTAACACTGGATATGATCAATAAACCACTGATTAACTTTTACAAGAACCTGCTGAAGCTGGTATTAAATATTGTGCTCGATATTGCATTGGTGCTGATGTTTGCGGATATACGTGCAGTTGCTATTGCCTCTTCTCTCAACCTGGTATTTGCTGTTATTTTTGGATACTATTTTCTTCGTCGTTCTCTTTCTGATGTAAGTATAAAAAGTATCTGGAAGAATGGCTGGCAAGAATGCAAAGGGCTATTGCTAAAAATAAAAATGTTCCGTTTGCAGTACAAATAAATATCCGCACATGAAGCAAGCCTTTATTATACTGAGTCATAAAAATCCGCTGCAGTTACGTCGCTTACTGGACAGACTGCAACATCCGGAAATAGATTTTTACATTCACCTGGATGCCAAGTCTGATATCAATGAGTGGCAGATAGCGATGAATATACCGCAGGTATTTTTTATTGAAAAAAGAGTAGATGTTACCTGGGCAGGATATGGTACTATCCAGGCCGCACTGAACGGCATAGCCGCTATAGTAGCATCCGGTCATCAGTATGGCTTTCTGCACCTCATCAGCGCACAGGATTATCCGCTGGTACATGTAAATAAGATACATGATTTTTTTGCCGCCAATCCCGGCCGGCAATTCCTGGATATATTACCGGAAGCCGAGCTTCAACGCGTAATAACAAAAATAACGTCCTTTCATTTTGAAGATCTCCGTTTGCCGGGTAAATACAAAATTGCCGGATTATTAAATAAGATACTGCCTGCAAGGCGGCATCCCCTGGAGCTGGAAGTATATGGAGGTTCTTTGTGGTGGAGCCTTACACAGGAATGCGCTGCATGGTGCCTGGCATATGTGAACGCGCATCCTGAACTAAAAAGATTTTACAAGCGTACCTGGGGAGGAGATGAATTCATATTCCAGACCATTATTATGAATGGTCCTTTCAAAAACAGCGTGGAGAATAATTACCTCCGCTATATAGACTGGTCTGAAGGGAAAGCACATCCTAAAACCTTTACCTCCGGCGATTTTGACAAAATTATCCGGTCGGGACAACTACTGGCCAGGAAATTTGATCTCGAAAAAACGCCCGACTTACTGGACAAAATTGATAGCGCCATCAGGGGCTAAGCATAAAAAAAGGTTGATTCATGGTGAATCAACCTTTTTTTATGCTGCATATCTTCCCGTCAGTTTTCACTTTTCCGCCATAAGGTATTAAAGCCTCCTGTAAAACTATATGGTAACAGTTCGGCCACCTGGCAATCCAGTGTTTGAAGGAATTTAACTCTCTTTGTAACCAGGGAAAAAGGAAATACATCTTCCACAAAATTGGTCTTTGCAAACTGTACTATTTTAAAGTTGCTGACCTCTGCCAGTTGCTGCAAATCCCTGCGTGTAAAGAACTGTACATGATCAAGATTATCTGCCTGGGATTGTGCGGTAGTGCCTTTAAATCCTAATGCGCTTTTTACTTTATTGATAGAAGTCCACAAAGCAGGATTGTTACGTGCTTTTAGCATAGGGCGGGTCACACACAATTCCCTGGGACCATTACCATTTGGCACTGTCACCACCAATAACCCATCATCTTTTAAAGATGCATGAATGGTATGTAATAACAGATGTGGCTGATCCAGATGTTCCAGCACTTCACTGCATATCACAGCATCGTATGTTTCACCCTGTGCAGTCAGTTCTTCTGCGCTAATGGCAGCAAACCTTACGTTGGAATAAGTATTACGCTGGTTGGCTACCGCAATAGTTTTTTCACTGATATCTATCCCCAATACTTCATATCCAAACTGCCCGAGATGACGACTGATAACGCCATTACCACATCCCACGTCCAATACGCGGCCTCCATCAGGAATGTTTTTCTTCAGGCTATCTGTAATAAAATTCAGCCGCTTGATATCGGTTATGCGGTTATATTCGTAAGTGATTGCGGTCTTTGTCATATTGAAATTGATAAAGTATTATTATTTGCAAAGCTGCAGGTAAACAGCTGAAATCTTTTCTGTCATTCCGGTTACATTGAAATGCTCTGCAATGGCAGCTTTCGCATTTTGTTGTAACTGCAGTCGTAACGTATGATCTGTAGCCAATTTAACAATCGCGGCGGCCAGGGCGTTGTTATTGTCTGCTGGTACCAGTAATCCATTCTCACCATCCTTTACCGCCTCTTTTGTACCATCTACATCGCTGGCTATAACCGCTTTGCCCATTGCCATTGCTTCCAGCACTCCAATAGGAAAGCCTTCCCATAAAGAAGGGAGACAGTAGATATCTGCAGCGTGTAACACCGCCGGAACATCCTGCCGGAAACCATCAAATATTACCTGCTTATCTACATTCAGTTCTGTTGCAGCATTCATGGCAGCAGTCTTCAGTTCTCCGTCTCCTATCATTAATAACTGCAGGTCAGGAACACTTTTAAGTGCTGTGGCAAATGCCGTTACCATGCTTACCGGGTCTTTCTGATAGGTCATACGGGCGATATAACAAATCAGCAATTTATCTGCCGGAATATTATAAGCCGCACGCAGGTCAGGGTAAACAGCATCAGGATTGAACTTTTGCAGATTCACACCATTCCTTACCACAATACTGTTAAATCCTTTAAAAGCCTTTATACCTGTTTGCCGGTTGGATTCCGAAACACAAATATTCACCTGTGTTTTTCGGGTAATAAACTTTTCTGCGGCGATGCGTAAACGTTTGGACAGCGGATGCAGGCCATCATGAAACGACCACCCATGAATAGTATATACTACCGGCAGGCCCAGGTTGCGCGCTGCCCACAATACATTGGTGTTAGCCCTGGTACCGTGTACATGCACAATATCAATTTGCTGTTCGGCTATAAATTTCTTTACTCTTTTCCATACGCTGATATCAAATGCCTTTTCACTGTCAATAACAAATGCAGGAACATTCAAAAGCTGCAAAGCTTTTATCATTGGCCCATCCGTAAACGATAATACAACCGGCTCAAATGTTTTTTTATCCAGTGATGCTACCAGGTCCAACACATGACTCTCTCCCCCACCAATTTTTCCCTGGCGGATGGTTTCGAGTACCCGTATTTTACCATTTATTTTGTCCATGCTATAATTTTTCTATCCAGCGGCTGTACCATAACTGGAATACCAATATGTTCCACAATTTCTGGTGGCTGACTTTTCCTCCGGATAAATAAATTCCCAGCAATTGCTCTACATGAGGAACATTAAAAAGACCTGATTTTGCCAACCTTGCTCCAGACAGGTAATACTGCATCTGTTCTTTCAGTTCATCTCGGAACCATTCCTGCAAAGGTGCTATGAATGGGCGTTTAGGGCGCTCCATCAGCGGTTTTGGAATATATTTGTGTACAATTGTTTTAAGGATATACTTATTGATACCGTCTTTCACTTTCAATGAAGCGGGTACCTTCGCCAGGAATTCTACCAACCGGTGATCCAGCATTGGTTCCCGTCCTTCAATGCTCACGGACATCGTTGCCCTGTCTACCTTCACCAGGTTATTATCCACCAGGAAAGTTTTGTAATCCACTGCCAGCAGGCGGTTCAGCGGGTCATTCATGTTGTCCAGCTCCCCGTTCATGTCAAAATTTGTCCGGTAACCTTCGGCTGGAAAGTTGGTGTAGTAGTTCACTTCATTCTCTGTCAGGTACTGGCTGATATATTTAAGCGCCTGCTGTGGCTTACCACTGGCCCATATCAGTTTCATTTTTTCATACCTGGATGCGAAATTGTATTGCTTATTAAAATAAGGTATCACTTCCGGAGAAACCACAGACATGGCTGCACTGATCGTACGTTGCAGGGGTTTGGGGAAACTACCGGTATAACGGAGTGACTGATTAAATTTATTATACCCGGCAAACACTTCGTCGCCACCGTCGGCAGACAATACCACTTTCACTTCCTTTGCAGCAAATTTACTCACCAGCGTAGTTGGCACCGTAGAATTATCAGCAAATGGTTCATCATATATTTCCGGTAACTGCTCCAACACGTCTTTCGCTTCCGCTGGCCCTACAATCCACTCGTAATGCTCTGTACCCAGATGCATCGCTATTTTTTTCGCCTCGCGCGACTCATCCCATTGCGGTTCTTTATAACCAATGGTGAAGGTTTTAATCCGGCTGGAAGTGTTGGATTGTAAAATAGCCGCCACACTGGCGCTATCATAGCCTCCGCTTAAAAACACACCCACCGGCACATCAGAAACCATACGATAATTATAGGCGCTATGCATCAATTCTTCCGTATGCCTGATTACGTCTGACTGTGTTAATCCTGTAAGCGGCTGACGATAGGCATCCAATACATTCCAGTATTCATGCGTATTTACGCCGGCGTCTTCCAAGGTTACTTTCAGGGTATGGCCCGGCTTTAGCTTATGCGTATTTTTGTAAATAGTATACGGAGCGGGAATATAACTGAACTGTAAAAACAGGGACAGGCTTTTCTCATCAATTTCTTTTTTGAAAGAAGGATGCTCACAGAGCCCTTTCAATTCAGAGGCAAAAAGTAAAGTTTGATGATGCCAATAATAATATAAAGGCTTCACTCCCGCCCGATCACGGAAAAGTGTTACCTCACGGGCTTCCCGGTCGTAAATAACAAAGGCAAACATGCCGATGCATTTATCCAGTACCTTCTCCTTCCACTGCGCATATCCTTTTATCAGCACTTCCGTATCGGCGCCTGAATGAAAATTGTAGCCCAATTTTTCAAGTTCCGTACGGATTTCTTTGAAGTTATATATTTCACCATTGAAAATAATGGAGTATTGCTGGTAATGCATGGGCTGATGTCCTGAGCTGGAAAGGTCCAGTATAGACAGGCGGCGTTGTCCGAGGCCTATAGATGCACGGGGATCTTCATATACTTCATAACCGGCATCATTTGGACCGCGGTGTGCCATCACATCTGTCATTTTCCGCAGTGTATCCGCATCTGATTTTTGGGTAAAATCAATAAACCCTGCTATGCCACACATATGTTATCCGGTTTAGGGCGTTTAAGATTCCAGAGAATTCCATTCCAGAAAGCTTTCAAATGAACTGATTCCTGTTTTAATAAAAACTGCGCTGTATTCTTTGGTATCGTAAGGAAAATAAAATATAGTACAAAAACCAACCTGGCAGGAAGTTTTACGTTCCTGCGCATGAACAATATTCTGTTCCGCGTAATGTAGTAGGTTTTCAGCGGGCTGTTTTTTCCCGTTGTCATAGACTCTTTATGATAGATCAATGATTTATACTGGTAGTAGATCTTATACCCATGCCGTTTGAACTGCTCGCACCAATCAAATTCTTCATAATACAGGAAATAAACTTCCGGCATTAGTCCTACTTTTCTCACGGCCTCCGCAGGCACCATCATCGCGCCTCCGTGGGCATAATGCGTTTCGGAGAAGGCATCATACTGACCATTATCCTGCTCCTTGCAACCAATCATGCTATTTCTTCCGGTGAGTGCATCCACGGCTCTATATCCTGCGTATTCAATCGTTCCTTTATGGAAAAAATAATGAAACTTTGGACTTACCACGCCGGCATCCGGGTATTTGCTGAATACTTCCAACAAGCCCTCTATCAGCCCTTCTGTAAATTCAGTATCATTATTAACCAGGAAAAAGTATTCTCCGGAGGCGGCTTTTATACCAAGATTATTTCCCCCTGCAAAACCCAGGTTTTTTCCACTCAACACCACCTTCGCGGCAGGATATTCCTTTTGTATTGCAGCCACGGGGCTTTCGGCAGAGCCGTTATCTACCACTATTACCTCCAGATTGGGGTAAGAGTTATACCGGAGTGACCTCATTAATTCTGCGGTCACTTTAGCATTATTATAATTAACTGTTATAATAGATACCAGTGGATAATATGTACTATTTTCTGGCTGCATCTAATAATGGATTGTCAATACCTGTTTGGGTATGCGTAGTATGAATAAATGTTTTGTCTGCACCCTTTAAGCGAAACAGCAGTAATATCATAATACCGATTGCACGGGGTAAGGTAATGGCCGCTGTGAAAAGATACTTCGTGAAAAATTTTCCCGGAATAGGCAGTAAAAGGGAGAGCATATTCAATACAAACAGTCCCAGCCAAAAGGCAACGGGTATTGTTAAAAATGGCTGCAGTAAAAAACTAAACGCGGTCAGTACAGTTAAAGCAGCAAGCAATAACATACGCGGTAATAATGCATTCTGACATACTGCCAAATTAAAATAATTGATGTCGCCCTTGAATAATGCTGTCCATCCTTTCTTCCAGAAAGTGCGCAGGTATACCAGCTGACTTGACATCCAGCGTTTGCGCTGATTTTCAAATACGGCTGCATGTGTAATCTTTTCATCAAACACATAGGCATCTTCCAGGTACAGGATCGTGTGTCCTTTAGATAACACGAGTAGCTGTAACACTTTATCGAATCCACCGGTAGCCTGAATTTCCAGTAAGATCTCTTTTATAAGCGGATAATGGAAAGCCATACCAGAACCGATGACAGAAGAGGACAATCCTAAAGCATTGGCTCCCTTTCTGTAAAGGAAATTGGCAATAATTTCGTTGGCCGCATCAAGGATGGCAAAAGGTGTATTGAGATTCTTCGCTACCCTTTGTCCTTGTATAACCGGATTTCCCTGTTGGTAAGCATGATTAATCTTTAAAAGAAAATCTTCTTCCAACATATTATCCGCATCACAAATCAGGGCCAGGTCGTAATCATTTCCTAAATACTCAAATGCGGCATTCAGTGACTTCGCTTTTGTACTCTTGTCGAATTTAACCGGTACCAGACTAACACCTGTAGCAGCGAGCTCCTCCAGGGTTCTTGATTGCAGTGAATCGGCGATTACCACCACTTCATACTTGTCTACCGGATACCGCAACCGGTTATAGCTGGCCACCGTAGATAAAATAATACTGTCCTCTTTATAGGCAGGAATAAGTATTGCTATTTTGGCGTAAATATGAGTGTCTTCGTATAATATCTTTTTTTTCCGGCTTAAACGGCCGGCAATGGCTAACAAAAGATTGTAGAATACGCATCCGGCCAGGTAAACAAACAGTATTATCTCTATAATTGCTATCATTATACATTATCTTTTTGCACAAGTGCCAGTGGCGTATTCACGATGAGCCACATATCATATCTGAAAGAGCGCTTATGCGCATAATTAATATCCAGGTCTATCCGTTCCTTCACGGACATATCTTTTTTACCTCTTTTACTTACCTGCCACAAACCTGTAATACCAGCCGGAGCGAGGAATCGTTCCACCCAGTCGTCTGTTGTAAGCGTAGTAGCTTCATATAAGGGCAAAGGGCGGTTACCAACGAGCGACATATCGCCTTTGAGCACATTTAGTAGCTGTGGTACTTCATCCAGACTAGAGTTACGAAGAAATCCACCCAGCTTTGTTACGCGTGGATCATTGGATACTTTAATAAACACAGGTCCGGCACCATTACCGTCATATTGATTAAGATGCTTTATTTTATCAAGCTGCCTGTCTGCATCCGGGATCATTGTCCGGAATTTATAAAACTTAAAAACACGGTAATTGCGGCCAGCGCGTTTCGCGGCGTAAAAGATGGGGCCTTTGGACTCTAACCTGATCAGGGCAGCTATCAGCAACATTACAGGACTCAGTAACAATAGTCCGGTAGCTGCCAGCATCACATCCAGCGAACGCTTCATGAAATTGCTGTAAAACCTGCGGGTGTATAACTTTTTGTTGATGGAAATCTTTTTATAAGCAGGGAAAGTACGCATCCGCTTAAACTTGCTTACAATAGCGACCTTATTACCCAGCATATGCCAGGCGTTCAGGGTGATTACGTCATCAATAAAGCTGTATTTAACCACCAATGATTTTAATTCCTCGAAACCTTTATCCGCGTAAATGAAAAAAGGGATAGAATTGAGGAACTGATAAGTGGCGAAAAAGGATTCCCATTCAGGCAGGGCTGACTCATATGCACTTTCGAACCGGTAAATAATTGCCGCCGGCATTTTTTTGAAGACATACTGCAGTTGATACATCACCTTTCTTGCATCCTCCACATTAGATGCCACAACACATTTGAACTGGTTATTGTCGGTAAGCATCTCTTTATGGGGATGACCAACAAAAAGTATAATGCTTTCGGTATCAGCAGCAGCAGGACGAAAGGCTTCTTTGCCCACCCCTCTAATGCTCTCTACCTGCAGCAGGTTCGGTGTAAAGGTATTCATATGTCGCTTATTAGTAGTGTATTGGTTAATTCAATATAACAACCTTGCTATACAGCAGAAATACTCAATTGCTCATTTAGTATGAAACCCACCTTATTCAACAATTGCATAGGATCAAAGGGTTTCTGGACTACTTGTCTTACACTATTATACTTGTCTGGGAGTTCGTTCATCTTCTCCACAAAAAATCCTGACAACACGATAACCGGAACATCCTGGTACAAATAACTGCCGGATAAATAATCGAGTAATTCCCACCCGTCTATGTTTGGCATCTGAAGATCCGTAATAATAAGATCTGCTTTATTCCCTTTCAGGAGCCATGTCATAGCAGCCAGACCATCCGGTGCAGAAACTACAGAATATTCTCTCCCTAAAACCGCTTCCAGCAAATAACGCATGGGCGTACTGTCGTCTATTATTAAAATTTTCTTTTTCATTTACCTTCTTTTCTAAACAATGTTTAAAACTGTTAATTGGGTAGCATGCGTACAGTGCATAACCTACACCTGAAGGCTTTAAATGGGATCTGGTCAAGAATTATTAGGTAATTAACCCTTGCGGTTTCTTTCAGGGGATATGAGAGAGGAAAAAATGGTTTTTACTTATCTGTTGTCCTGTTATTTGAACGTGTTATTCAATTAACATGGAACAAAAATATTATTTCCCTGATATCATCAATTGATTTTTTGGTAAACGACTCAATTTAGGGGGTAAGTGTTAGAAATTTCACTGTAAACGGTCGGGAAATATCTCTAAAAAAGATCTAAATCAAAATTATAATATAAAATTCAGGTTGTCTATGAAACAAATTATAATACTTTTGTGGCAAAACAACCATCCCCATAAAATTCTTTCCCGCTATGTCAATTTGGTCTGTGATATTTTGGACAAGTCTTATACTCGTATGCTATAGTTATGTAGGTTATGGCATATTCCTTTACATCGTAATCCGTATAAAGCGTTTACTGCAGGGTAATAGCGCCCGTAAGGAAAGCACATTTGAACCAGAAGTTACTTTCCTGGTAGCGGCCTATAATGAGGAAGATTTTATTGCCGAAAAGATAGCAAATGCACTTTCTCAATCCTACCCCAGGGAGAAAATACGGTTCGTCTTTGTCACAGACGGCTCTTCCGACAGCACCAACGAGATTATCTCGCGGTACCCGATGGTAAAGCTGTTATACGACCCGCAACGCAAAGGCAAAATGGCTGCAGTGAACCGTGCGATGGCATTGGTAAAAACGCCCTTCGTTGTATTATCGGATGCTAATACCTTATTAAATCCTTCAGCGGTTGCCCTGCTGATGAAGCGTTTTGAAGATGATCGCGTGGGCGTGGTAGCCGGAGAAAAAAAGGTGATGCCCACCACCGGTGCCGCCGAAGCGCAGGGAGAAGGCATGTACTGGAAATATGAATCCCTGTTGAAGAAATGGGATGCGGAACTCTATAGTGTGATGGGAGCTGCAGGCGAATTGATAGCTATTCGCACAGCGCTGTTTGAACAACTGCCGGAAGACACCATACTTGACGATTTCATGCTTTCCTTCCGGATAAACATGAAGGGATATACCGTGATGTATGAGCCGGCTGCGTATGCTATGGAAACGTCTTCCGCTTCACTGGGGGATGAATATAAAAGAAAAGTAAGGATCTGTGCCGGCGGCTTTCAATCGATGGGACGTTTACTTCCTTTATTAAATCCATTCCGGTATCCAAAAATAACCTGGCAATATGTTTCCCACCGGGTACTCCGATGGACGCTGGCCCCTCTTGGCCTGTTACTGGCACTGGTGAGCAATCTTATTCTTATCCTGACAAAAGCAAATGATATCTATATTATAACCGGTATTGCACAACTATGCTTTTATTCGGCTGCCCTGGCTGGTTACGTACTTACCATACGACAAATAAAAGCGAAATACCTCTATATCCCTTTTTACTTCGTTTTCATGAATGTAACCGTATATATAGGATGCATCCGGTTCCTGCGGAAAAGGCAATCTGCCGTCTGGGAACGTGCTCAGCGCAGTATGGCCGTGCAATAAAAAAACTGCAGCCGCATTTCACCAGTGAAACATTTGCGTTTACCAACCAAAAACGACCGTTTGCAAAAAAAATCTTAATATATATAAACAGTTATTTAATTTAGCAGCTGTTCTAACTTTATGTCACCAAGTCATTAATTGTCAAATGAGCCGAATTTAGGATACACCATTCACAGTGAATAGTTTTTGATCAGCAGTAATATTCCAATACCTTATCCTTCGACAAAGCCCCACCACTATTGGATTAATCTCCAAAGTAGGAATTAATTTTTTCCATCTCCTCTGAACTACAAGTATTTCCGGATTTCCGGAAGGGTGCTTGTTATATCTTATTTTCCTGTGGTTATCAAAACAATAACCGGGGGTCACATAACATAACGTATTTCCATGAATCGAACTTTACACCGCTTGCTCCTCTTTGTGCTCATCTGGCTATGCGCTCCCAACATCTATGCGCAGTCTGCACTCAATCCAAGTGATCCTGTCATCACTTACAATGCCAATAATCCCCCTGCTGACCCCCAGTATGATAAGATCACAAAATGGGTGAGAACAGTCAGGATGAGTTATAACACCGACTCTTATAAATGCTACATTTATAAGAACATGGCGTTTCGTCTTAAATTCCCTAAAACATACGTTCCTGGGGTAAATGACGGCAAGAAGTATCCCATTTATCTATTCTTCCATGGCGTAGGTGAAAAAGGAACCATTTACGATAATGAATTTCATTTATCGTGGGGCGGACAAACATGGATGAATCGTGTTGATAATGGAACATTTGATGGATACATTTTATACCCCCAAAGCCAGGGCGGCTTCTGGGGTGCTAATGATTATGATAATCTGAAAGAAGTAATA
Source organism: Chitinophaga sp. 01L420 (assembly GCF_056399985.1). Taxonomy (NCBI): domain Bacteria; kingdom Pseudomonadati; phylum Bacteroidota; class Chitinophagia; order Chitinophagales; family Chitinophagaceae; genus Chitinophaga; species Chitinophaga sp. 01L420. The sequence goes on along the minus strand of NZ_JBFTSK010000017.1, from coordinate 108,957 downwards.
GACTCGATAGTTACAAGTGCCAAAGGAGATCCCGATCGTTTAACCGTAAACGGTTTATCTGGTGGTGGATGGGGTACCTGGGAATTTACCATGCGCTATCCGCAATTAACAGCGGCATCTCTGCCAATGAGTGCTATGGCACTGGATTACGCCAATCACATCGACACCTACAAGTTCATACCTATGTGGTTGTTCCAGGGTGGCCTGGATGGCAATCCTGCCCCTTATACTACCAACCAGGTAGTAGCCCAGATACAGGCGGCGGGCGGTAATTTCAAACTCACTACTTATCCCAACGATGCTCACAATACCTGGATAGATGCCTGGAATGAAACGGATTTTACACCGTTTATGCTAAGGGCTAACAGGCTTAATCCATATCCGTTATTTGGTTCCGCGACCTTCTGTCCGGGCCAGACCATTACCATTGGTATATCTCCCGGATATCAACAATACGAGTGGCAAAAAGATGGTGCTACTATCTCTACCAGTACCGCAAATTCTATTGTAGTGACTACCCCCGGTAGTTACAGGGTAAGAGCACAATTACCAAATGGCTGGACCGGATGGTCTCCTGCCCCACTGGTGATCAGCTACAGACCAGCTACGCCTGCACCGGTTATTACCACTTCTCCGGCCCTTGTCAGCAATGTTTTGCCGGCTCCGGATGGTACAACCAATATTACCTTACAGGTGCCCGCAGGCATGGATTCATATGAATGGCTGCGCGCAGGCAGTACTACTGTAATCAGTACCACCAATACCTTAACTACTTCCACCATCGGTGCTTATGTGGTACRTGTAAAATCGCCCAACAATTGCATAGGCTCCTATTCTGATACCTTCAGAGTAGTTGGCAGCACCGGTATTAATGCACCGGATCCTATCAGTAGCCTGGCAGTAAACAGCTTTACCAAAACACAAATCGCACTGTCATGGGTAGAAAATGCAACACCAACTTATAATGAAAAATACTTTGAAATTTACAGAGCTACACAGGCTGGTGGGCCATATATACTTGTAGGAAAAAACAACGCCAACGTTGTTACTTTTACGGATATTAACCTGACACCGAATACAAACTATTTCTACAGGGTACGCCCGGTAAATGACTATGCTGCAGGACCGCTATCTGCGGAAGTGAAAGGTACTACAGCATTAGACAGTTCTGCTCCTTCTGCCCCTCCTTCATTGGTAATAACCAGCTTTACAAACAATCAGGTTGTTTTAACATGGACGGCCGCTGCTGATGATGCAGGTATTGCAGGTTATGATGTCTACGCTAACAATGTGCTGAAAACATCTGTTGGCAATGTGCTGACAGCTACCGTAACGGGACTCGCAGATGGTACCCTGTATAATTTCTATGTGAAGTCGAAAGACGTGTCGGGAAAATTCTCTACACCCAGTAACCAGGTTACCATTAGAACCAAGAAAGCAAACCTTTCTTATAAACTCTACAATGGTACATGGACAACCCTTCCGAACTTTACTACACTTACTCCGGCGCAAACAGGTAAATCCTACATCCCGGATCTGACCGTAGTACCAGCTGGTACCGCCAGCAATTATGCGCTTATGTGGACTGGCTATATCCGTATACCAGTAACAGGTTCCTATAAGTTTGAAACCAATTCGGACGATGGCAGTAAATTATATTTCAATAAAACGTATTCCAGTTTAGCTATTGCTACCGTAAATAATGACGGCGCACATGGTGCACAATTTGCATCAGGAACCGTAACTGCGAGTGCAGGAGTTTATCCGATTACAGTAACCTACTTCCAGGGAGGCGGCGGCGCAACTATGGAAGTATACTGGACCAGCACAGCTGCAGGTATATCTACCAGACAATTAATACCGTCTGACGCATTTATTGATACCTCGATAGTCAATGGTACCGCACCAACTGCGCCTACAGGTTTGGCAGTAGCAGTGAATAACTACAGCAAGTTAAACCTGACCTGGACAGATAAAAGTAATAATGAAACAGGGTTTGAAATTTACAGAAGTACATCCAGCGGCGGAACATATACCATAGTAGCTACTGCGGTTGCCAATGCTGTTAGTTACACAGATACTGCATTACTGGCCAGCACTGCTTATTACTATAAGATCAGGGCAATCGGTACCTATGGTGAATCTGCTTATACTTCTGTTGCCAATGCAACAACAGCCCCTAAACCACTGCCACCGGCTGTACCTACCAATCTGGCTACCCTGGCTATTTCCACGCAGATCGTGAAATTAACCTGGACAGACAATTCTACTATTGAAACAGCTTACGAAGTACAACGCTCATTAAATGACAGCACTCATTTCAGCGTGCTGAAAACATTGGGCGCAGTTGTATCCGGACAGGGAACTTTCTCTGACTCTTCACTGGTTGCCAACACAGTAGCATACTATAAAGTAAGAGCATATGGAGAAGGTGGTTACTCCATCTTTACGCCGGCAGTGAAAGCAAAATCACTGAATAATGCACCGGTAATAACTGATATCACCAGTCAGACTATCCGTTACGGTACTACCCAAAACATACCGGTAGCTGCTACGGATCCTGATAACGATCCTGTTACTTTCAGTTTGTATAATGCCCCGGCATTCGTTTCACTGCAGCTGAATGCAGGAATTACTACCTTGAATATTGCACCAGCAGCTGCGCAACAGGGTACCTATAACGGTGTGGGGGTAATAGCTAAAGATAATAATGGCGGTAGTGATACGACCCTCTTCAACCTCGTAGTAAACGATAACTATCCACCGGTAATAGATTCTATCCCTGCCCAAAGTGCGGATGAAGGCGCTACAAGGATTATCAAACTAAGCCTGAGTGACCTGAACCCTGGTAATACCTTTACCTGGACAGCTATACAGTTGCCATCTTTTGCAACGCTGCAGAGCCAGAATGATACCTGCCGCATCACGGTACAACCAGGATACGGAGCCTCCGGCACCTACACCATTAAGGTACAGGCCAAGGACAACCAGGGCGGAATAGATACCCGCAGCTTTGTATTAACAGTAGTTGATAAAACAACTCCGAACTACAAGCTGTTCCTGAACTTCAAGCTTAATAACAATGCACCGGCTCCATGGAACAATATTTCCAGCACCACTACCACGGGGCTGAAAGACGATAATGGCCAGGTAACCAGCGCAGGCTTAACTTTTGATGAAACCTGGTGGGCTGCCGGAACAGAAGGTGCAAACACTGGCAATAACAGTGGAGTATATCCCGATGTAGTGATGAGTGAGTACATGTACTTTGGTTCATTACCTGGCTTCTTTACAGGCGCTCCTGCTATGCACGGGCATATAACCGGACTGGAAACAAACAGGACATATTCCATTAAATTCTTCTCCAGCAGCAAATGGTGGGCGCCACAACCAAACAATGGTAGTACCCAGTATACTATCAACGGTGTGACCAAATCATTGAACGTTCAAAACAACAGCACTAACACCGCTGTTTTTGAAAACCTGACAGCAGATGCTAATGGTGAAATTAAATTCACGCTCAGTGTCCCTGCAGGTGGCCAGGTAGGCTATCTGAATGCCATGGAGCTGAACGCAGGCGGCGCAGGTGATACCGTTGTGGTAAATCACCCACCTGTAATTGCAACGATTGCCAATAAAACAATGGCAGCCGGCGATACCCTGCACGTAACAGTCAGCGGTACTGATCCGGAAAATGATGCCATCACTTATGCTGGTTATAACCTGCCTTCATTTGTTACAGTGGTACAATCTCCAGGTAACGTTTACCTGCTGGCATCCCCTGCTACCAACAATACAGGTCAGTTTAACAACATAGGAATTATTGGTACTGATACGCATGGTAACAGTGATACCTCCACTTTTAACCTTACCGTAAATGCTCCTGCGGGTGGAGATACTTCAGGCTACAAACTGTTCCTGAGTATAAAACAAAACAGTACTGCACCGGCACCATGGAATAATATTACCGGCGGTCTTACCACCGCTCTGAAAAATGACAAGGGACAAACTACTTCCGCGGGACTGAAGTTTGACGAAACCTGGTGGGCAACAAACGGCGAAGGCGCTACTACCGGCAATAACAGTGGTGTATACCCTGATGCTGTAATGAACGACTTCCTGTACTTTGGTTCACTGGCCGGCTTCTTCACCGGGGCCCCCACCATGACTGGTCACCTGACAGGTCTGGAACCAGGCAAATCATTTACAGTGAAATTCTTCTCCAGCAGTAAATGGTGGGCACCGCAGCCAGATAACGGCAGCACTAAGTTTACCATTAATGGAGTGAGCCAGACATTGTATGTACAAAACAACACCACCAATGTAGTTACCTTCGCCAACCTGACACCGAGTGCCAGTGGAGAGATTGTATTTACATTGAGCATTCCTTCGGGCGGACAGGTAGGTTACCTGAATGCGATAGAAGTAGATGCAGGAGGTACTCAACAGCCTACTAATAATCACGCCCCTTCTATAACTGATATCAGTAATCAAAGCCTGGATGCAGGTACTAGTCTGAATATCCCCGTTACGGCAACTGATGTCGACGGTAATCCGATCACTTACAGTACACTGAATCTTCCTTCCTTTGTAACACTGGTACAATCTGGCGGTAGTGTATCTCTTGCAGTGGCTCCGGCCATTAACAACGCAGGCGCTTACAACAATGTGAGCGTAATTGCCAGAGATTCTTATGGCGCAGCAGACACCACCACGTTCAACATTACAGTGAATCCGCCGGCAGGTTCCGGTGGCAGTTACAAACTGTTATTGAACTTCATGCTCAATGCAAGTGCTCCGGCTCCATGGAACAACATTTCCGGCGGCACTACCGCTAATCTTAAAAATGATCAGGGACTGGCTACCGGTATCGGACTCAACTTTGATGAAACCTGGTGGGCTGCAGGTGTTGAAGGCGCCACTACCGGCAACAACAGCGGTGTGTATCCGGACGTAGTACTCAGTCAATACCTATACTTTGGTTCATTATCAGGTTTCTTCACCGGCGCTCCTGCCATGCACGGACATTTAACCGGATTGAGTGCCAATACCACTTATGTTATCAAGTTCATGTCCAGCAGCAAATGGTGGGCACCACAGCCAGATAACGGCAGCACACAGTTCACCGTTAATGGTGTAAGCAAAACCCTGAACGTACAGAATAATACAGCCAATACAGCTGACTTTATCAATCTCACTGCAGATGCCAATGGTGAAATTGCGTTTACCTTAAGTATACCAACCGGTGGACAGGTAGGCTATCTGAACGCTATGGAAATAGATGTTACGCCAAATACGCCAGGTAATCTTGCCAATAATAAGCAGGTAATGGGCAACAACCCTACCACTGCCGTATCAGGCAATAACATGGCGATTAAAGCCAACCTGCAGGCAAATGTATACCCTAATCCTTTCGTAGATAATCTGGCCGTTGACGTGACACTGCAGAAATCAGCAGCTACTATGCTGATAGAAATAAGTGATATGAACGGAAAGATGCTCTACAGTGAAATGAGAAAAGGTGTACCTGAAGGTAGAAATCTCATCAGGATCGATACACAGCGGTTTGTTAACATAACCGGAATGTATATACTGAAAATTACTTCTTCTACCGGCGAATCAAAGAGCGTTAAGCTGATGAAAAAATAACAATAAGTAGTACAATAGATTATAAAGAAAAGATCGTTCCAGGGAATATTCCCGAACGGTCTTTTTTTATAATCTGTTACGTTACCCCTTAAACTTGAGCGATTACCAAGTAATTTTTATGTTTCGCTTAAAAATAAAGTGTCTTTTAATATAATCTTTTACCTTTGGACTCTAACCGGATATACCAGGACTAACTATGCCCCGGTTATCTCTTCTGTAACCTCATCCTCCGACAAAACCAAAAGAAGCTTTCCGGCCGATTGCCTGAAACTCTCTTATTTTTTTACCATCTCCTCTGAGCTTCCAGTTACCATACCGGGAACATGGCATGTATGCAATAACGCGTACTTCCACCTTGTATATCATATTAAAACGTAGTTAAAGGAAAATTTCTATATGGATATCGTGTATTTTATAAAGGCGTTACTAAAAAAGAAGTGGTGGATACTGTTCAGCACCATTGCTGCAATAGCCGGAGCATTGGCCTTTACGATCGGTAAACCTAAACTGTATGCTTCTACAGCGCAGATGGCTACCGGGTTTACCACCAATGAACAGATCAAGCTGCGCGACGAGAATTTAAACCTGTTTGAAGCAGACGTAAAGTTCGACAACGTTATTGAGACCATGAACTCTCCTCTGGTGATAGGCCTCCTTGCCTGCGACCTGATGATACATGATCTTTCTACCAATAAACCATTCAGGCATCTTACTGAAAAAGAGCTGAATAAGCCGGAATATAAAAGCGCCAACAAGGAAGATATTCTCCGCATTTGCCGGCTGAAGAGCGATTCCCTGCAAATACTTTCCTCTTCCATTCCTGAAGAACGGAAAGTGCTGGAATTTATGAAGCTGTACAAGTACGACTTTGAATCCATCCGTAAAATGTTGTTTGCAGGCCGTTTGTCGAGAACGGATTACATTAACATCAACTGTTACTCAGAAAACCCTGAACTGTCGGCCTATACCGTAAATATGCTTTATAAAGAATTTTTACGCTTCTACCGCAGTTCCCGCTCTGAACGCTCTGTAGAAAACGTGGAAACTTTTGAGGCGCTCGTAAATCAGAAGAAACAGGAACTGGATCAGAAAATAGAGGCGCTACGGGGCTATAAAACAGCACAGGGTGTATTGAATGTGGAAACAGCCAGCGGCAATGAATGGGATCTGATTAAACAGTTCGAAAAATCTGTGTCAGATGAAAGAGCTAACTATAACAATCTACAGGCTTCACTTGACAATGTAAATACACAGCTGTCTCAGATGAATAGCGGGAAACCGGCTTATACCAATTCAAACGGTGACATCATCGCTTTAAGAAAACAAATCAATGATCTGAATGATGAGTATACCCGGACAGGTTCAAATGATAACGTCCTGGCAGATAAAATAAAAGCGCAGCGCAGCAAGCTGCAGAAAGCCATGATCGATGCCTCCACTCCTAATGGTAAAGTAAGTACAAAAGAAGAACTTATTCAACGTAAAGGTGCTTTGGAAGCAGAGGTGAGCGCATCAAAACTCAATATCAGCACCCTTGATGGGAAAATCCGTAATCTCCGTGCCTCTGTTGGGTCATACGCCAACAAAGAAGCTACAGTGGGATCATTGCAGCAGGAAGTGGTACTGGCGCAGGATGAATATAATAAACTGAAAGAGAAACTGGGTTCTGCACTGGATAACCGTAATGTGCCACAGGATAATTTCCGGCAGACCTTGAAAGGTCAGCCTGCCTTCAGTCCCGAATCATCAAAACGCCTGGTGATTATGGGTATGTCCGGCATTGCGGTATTCATGCTTTGCTGTATGGGAATATTGTTTAAAGAGTTTATGGATAATTCGGTTAAATCACCTTCCATCTTCAACCGTACCTCTAACCTCAAACTAATTGGTACTATCAATCACACTAATCTGYAGAAATATAACCTGCTGGAAATATTGCAAAAAAAGTCTGACGAAGCCCAATGGCTTAAAAGACAGAACGTTTTCCGGGAATTACTACGTAAGCTGAGATTTGAACTGGAAAACAGCGGCAAGAGGATTTTCCTTTTCACCAGTACCGAACCGCAACAGGGTAAAACTACCCTCCTGCAGGCAGTGGCGCACAGCCTGAGTCTGAGCAATAAAAAAGTATTGGTAATTGACACCAATTTCTGCAACAACGATGTAAGCGTGCAGATGGACGCCAAACCAACGCTGGAACACTTCTCTGTAGCTCCTGAAGAGTTCAGTATGGAAAAAGTACGAGAAATAGTAACATCATACGCTACCCCTGGTATAGAAGTTATTGGATGCAAAGGCGGAGACTATACGCCTTCGGAAATATTGCCTCCCAATCACCTGCTCAATTACCTGGAGGAGCTGAAAGAATATTACGATTATATTTTGATGGAAGGAGCTCCCCTGAATGATTTCACGGATAGCCGCGAGCTGTCTGCCTATGCAGAAGGTGTAATCGCTATTTTCTCTTCCCGTTTAAAAATGAAGCAAATTGATCGCGAATCTTCTGAATTCCTGGAATCATTGGGAGACAAATTCCTGGGAGCTGTTTTAAATGATGTTAGAGAAGACTTTATTGAGTTATGATCTTGATACTATGAATTTGCAGAAAAAAATTGACGTCTTTAGTTTGCGCCCCGAAAAAAATGAATCACGTTATGCGTGGATAGATTATGCGAAAGGCATAGCTATTATACTGGTGGTATACAGGCATATCGCTTATGGTCTGATTGCGCGTGGGGTTTCATTGCCGCATAATGTGCTGGCAATAAACGATATGTTATATAGCTTCCGTATGCCTCTTTTCTTTCTGCTCTCCGGCGTATTTTTCAGCAAGAGCATTGCAAAAAGAGGTGTTAAAAACTTTACTTTATTAAAGATTAATACTTTACTATATCCCTACTTGTTGTGGGCAGTAATACAAATCAGTTTGCAGATCGTATTTTCCAGGTTTGCCAATTCAGAACGTTCAGGTAAAGACTTCCTGAATATTTTCCTGCAGCCGAGAACGCTGGATCAACTTTGGTATCTATTTGCACTATTCAATGTAACGATGCTTTACACGGTCGTTTCAGGGATCACTGGTAATAAAAAAATATGGCAGTTGCTGACAGGATTGGTATTACTCGGCATTGCGCCTTATGTTCGGGAATTCAGCACGCTGTACGATATAGCGCTTCATTATATATTCTTTGCGATCGGAGATACAGCTGCGGATTATTTTTTACAGGAGCAAACACAAAAACAATTCGCTAAACTGAAAAACCTGTTGCTGCTGGCGCCCGTTTTTGGCTTGCTGCAATGGTATTATCTCCATCACCAGGATATGAACCTGTATCTTTTTATGATTATCGCGTTAAATGGTTGCCTGTTTGTGATACTCCTGGCTTCCTGGCTCGCCAGTATCCGGAAGATGGAATTTTTAAACGTAATAGGTCATTACTCACTATACGTTTACCTGTTGCATGTAAGCATTTTCGCATTATTGCGTGCAGTATTGTTGTACATGGGGGTAGATAACGGTATCGCGTTGTTGCTGATACTTATTCCATCCTCTATTTTCCTTTCAATTATAGTGTACAGAACATGTCTGTTACTGAAATGGACCTTCTTGTTTACGGGAAGATTCGGTGAATACCATGTATCTAAAAAAAGTGCCCATATAAATTTAATATGAGGAAACAACCAAAAAAGAAACCAATAGACCAACATCTTCATCAGATGCTGATTGTCACCTTTATAGCGCTAACAATTATTGCTATGGCTATTAAAATAGTATTCTTATAAATCAATGCCAGTGGAATTTGCGAAGAAAAATATTTATAGCCTGTTTATTATTATCTGTTGGGTAATATTGGTACCGGCCATCGCGTATATCAGTGCCCAGGACGTAAAATATACAGTACTGCTGCTGGGATTGGCGATTGGTATTGCTGTGGCGGGGATCTCCATTCTGAACTACCGCGCAGGTTACTACATAGCACTTACGGTGACACTCACCGTGCGGCTGCTGGAAAGAATGTCTGGTGCAGAAATGAGTGTAGGTGTGCTGATAGATGCCATGGTATTAATTACTTTATTGGGAAGTCTTCTAAAATCAGGAGATAAAAGTATAAAAAAGGTTGACTTTCTCCGCGATCCGGTATTGATTACCTTTTACATATACGCAGGGTTTATTTTACTCCAGTTTTTCAATCCCGCTTATGTGCACGACAGACATGGCTGGACAACTTTTTCCAGGGTGTATCTGCGTAACATGATCTTCATGTACCTGGTGATGAAGATGATCCGGAATATGGATGATCTTAAAATTTTCTTCAAGTTCTGGATTATCATACTAACATTGGCAGCACTATATGCCTGTATTCAACAATGGTTTGGCTTAATGCCTTTTGAAAAAGCATTCATAGCCAGGTACCCTGAAAAATTTAAAACTGTAATAATCCTCACCGGTATCCGCATCTTTTCATTTGTATCTGATCCTGCGGTTTTTGGTGTAATAATGGCTTGTGGATGCATTATAAATATTGTATTACTGACCAGTTCAAATAAAATGATACCGCTGTTTCAGAAGGTATTGCTATTCATATCCCTGGTATTGCAATTCATGGCACTAGGGTATTCAGGTACCCGCACTGCCTATGTCATGGTACCTATGGGTCTGGTTATTATGCTATTTGTGAATCTGCGCAACAAGAATGCTGTCATAGGCGCATTGATATTTGTTTTTGCCTTCCTCGTAGTGATGTTTGGGCCCTTCCATAGCAACACTACTGTTATCAGAATAAGGACTGCTTTCTCGGGATCAGAAGATGCTTCCCTGAATGTACGTGATGTCAACAGGCATCGCATTCAGCCCTACATCTACACACACCCGATAGGTGGAGGCTTCTTGAGTTGTGAGCCAGGTTCTGGTAGTGAACTGGATGGATTCCCACCAGATAGCGGCTACCTCCGTACGGTACTGGAACAGGGATATATAGGGCTTATACTGGTTTGCATTAACATTTTTCTGGTCATGCAGTATACGGTAGCTAATTATTTCAGAAGCAATACTGAAACGGAAAAGCAATTAACACTGGTGATTATATGCGTAATGTTTGCACTCGTGGTGAGCATATATGCACAGGAATCTTCAGGACTGATAGAATCAGCATTACTTTATTACGGGCTTAACGGAATTTCTATAAAATTAAAGTATTTATCATCTCCAAATATCACAACATGAAACGTGTATTATTCTTTTTATTGGCAGCTATTACGGGTACTGTGGCACAGGCACAGAAAGCAGATACCAGTATTATTTTGCGGTTGCCGGCCGATTTACCTACAGTAAGCAGGTTGAAAGAAAAACTGGTGGAACTTGCCATGAACAATCCTCAAATCAAAGCACTGGATATTAAAAAAGAAATCACAAAATACGATGAGAACAGAGCAAAAGCGGGTTGGTTGAATATGCTTACAGCAGCTGGTAACCTGAATGAATTTACCATCAAGGGAAGCGGCACTTCCAATAATAACACCTTATACCCCAGGTATAACTTTGGTATCATGGTACCACTTGGAAATTTAATTAGCATTCCTAATGAAGTAAAAGCAGCAAAAGCAAACGGAAGAGTATTTGATCAACAGAAAGAAGGCGAAAAGCTTGCATTAAAAGCAGCAGTATTGCGTGCCTACGAAGATTATTCTGCCAATAAACAACTGTATGAACTGCAGTTACCACTCCTGGAAGATTCCTACAATCATTACAAACAGGTAGAACAGAAGTTTTCCGGCGGTGATCAGGGTACAGCTGTAGAAGGATTAAATGACGCTTATCGCATCTATAATGCAGAAATGGTACGTAAAGTAAATCTTGAGAGAGAAGTAAGGCAATCCAAAATTGCATTAGAAGCAATTATCGGTACTTCGCTTGAAGAAGTACTGTTACACTTATAATAAAAGCAGTTTGCAACCAGGTGCTCTTCAGGGGGTACCTGACAAATAAGATTGAATGATGAAGATACTCCTTTTTATAGGTATGATGCTGCAAACAGCAGTCCTGGCGGGACAGGACCTGAAACCTTTTAAGCAGATCGAAGTTCAGATTACACCATGGCATCATATTCCGGCACTGTTAAAACTACCAGACAACGTTAAAAGCGGGAAGAGATATCCGCTGTTGATTTGCTTGCATGGCAGAAGTATCGCCGGTACTGATATTACTAAAATATTCCGGCAGGGTGTTGCCAGGCAAATGCACGAGGGCAAAAATATTGATGCGGTAAATAAAGTGGATGGAAAAAAATACGAGTTTATTGTCATGGCGCCACTTGCCACCAGCTGGTCACTCGGTCCCGATCATCTTGATGCGGCGATTTCTGATGTTTTGAAACGTTATCCAATTGACTCCTCCCGTATATATATCACAGGATATAGTGCCGGTGGATGGTCGGTTGGCATGGCTGTCACAGATAAAAAAATGGCGAAAAGAGTAGCTGCAGCCGTCAATATGTCTCCTGCCACCATTGATGCGGAAAATATGAAAAGCTTCCGCATTACGGCAGAAAACAATATCCATGTATGGTACTTTGGTGGTACTGAAGAACCGGTTTTCCTCGGAAACTGCAAACTGTTTGCTGATAGTACAAATAAATACAAACCAGGGCTTACAAAGCTTACCACCGGCGATCATAAGCATTGCTGCTGGGAACAGTATTACGACCCTTCCTACCGCGAAAACGGAATGAATATTTATGAATGGTTACTCCAGTATAAAAGATAATCAGTTATGACCCGGCTAAAAAGATGGTGGTTACCTGCTGTTATCTGTGTACTGCTTATATCCTGTCTTGGTTTCCTGTTCATTAAAAGCGGCCAGGAAACCGCCCAGCTGGATGATGCTACGCGCAAACAGGCTCCCGGCAACTTCATTCAGCTGGACCAGGGCTTAGTGCATTATAAATTATATGGCCCTGATAGCGCAAAGCTATTGGTATTGATTCATGGTGGTGGTAGCAGTGGCATGGAGGTATGGCAATACAATATTCCCTACCTCCTGTCAAAAGGCTACAGGATATTGGCTTATGACCTTTATGGCAGGGGGTATTCAGACAGACCCTATACTGTTTATGATCTTGGTCTTTACAGAAGACAACTGGTGCAGTTACTCGATACCCTTCATCTGCAGCAATCCTTTGATATACTGGCCATGTCCATGGGGGCACCAATAGGACTGGACTATGCTGCCGGGCATCCCGACCGCGTCAATCGTATAATATTGCTGGGACCTGCCGCCAGTGGTGATCTGCAGGCGAGCAAACTGCTTCGCATACCTGTCATTTCTGATGTGCTGATGACTGCTTACTGGTATCCCCGTTCTGTAGAAAATCAACGTAAAGAGTTCGTGAACCAGCCACTCTTTAATACCTATTCGCAACGGCTGAAGTACTTCATGAATTTCAGTGGATATAAGCGGCTTACACACTCTTCCTGGATGAATATGCTCAATCAGAATCAATTGTATCTGTTAAAACAAATAGCCCCTGGAAAGATATTGTTGCTCTATGGCAAACAGGACCCCTTCTTCCCCATAGAAAAATTAAGTTCTTATAAGACGTTATACCCAACTTTAGAAGTACATGAAGTAGACAGCGCCGGGCATATGCCCCACTACGAGCAACCACAGATAGTAAATGAGCTGATGTGGGAGTATCTGAAGGCAACTCAGTGATGTCCGGAAAATGCAAAAGCCGTCCTTATAACCAGGACGGCTTTGCGTTTATAAGATATGCCCTGTATCAGGAACATTCACCTGTAGATCAATAAGACCTTACTTTTTCCTGAATCCTGAAGTCAGCACTTTGGAAGTGCCCAATGGCTGGTAGTAATTGTTAGGATCAACACCTGCTGCATCCACTGTAGGGAATTTAGTGTTGATGTCTGCAGCTGTACCTTCTTTGTAGGTACCTCCGTTTTCAGTATAAATGTAAGCATTTGGCACAATAGAGCCGCCGTTTACACGCGGTTGTATAAAGGCGTTGCCATTCACGATCTGAGCGGCCGTCATGCCCTGATAACCGTTAATACGAAGAGATACTCCTCCCACTCTTGCGATGGTATTGTTAGTGATCTGAATAACTGCGTTATCGGTTCCTCTTAAGCTTACCCCATCGCCCTGGTTATCTCTCAGGAGATTATTATGAATAATATGGGTAGCACCATTTTCACCGGAACCATAAAACTGAATCAGTTCACCCCAACCATCATGTACATAGTTGTCGTGTACATTGGTATTGGTTGTACGCCCTCCTATCAGGATACCACCGTTATGGCCGGAATTGTGCTGACCACCCCAGTTGGTAACTGTATTGCTATATATTTCCAGTTTGTCAATAGCAGCGGTTTGAATACCATCTGCTCCACCGTTGGCCACTTCATTATTATAAATCTTAACATTGCGCCATTTAATGGGTTGTACATACTGTTGTCCGGGTGTAAATCCAGCCGGAGCACCATAATAAGGCGCATTGGCAGTTAAGTTCCAATAAAGAGCGGTATGACCGATATAAAAGGCTTCATTGTTGGTACCACTGATGGAAACATCATGTATTGACAGGTTCTCCATATACGAATTCGGATAGTACGTAGTCGCATCTCCTTTTAATGGATCTGTTTTAGCCCAGATGCCGGTACCACCATTTTGTATGGTGATATTGCTGATCTCAAAATTATCAGTATGCTGACTTAAAGACAAGTCAAAGTAAGCTTCTTTACCAGCTTGTGTGCTTCCGCTTATGATGAAATCGGATTTAGATTTCTCACCTCCGGCTTTTACATAATGACAGTTTACGAAACTAAGCGCAGTTGCCCAGGATCCGCCACTCCAGGCAGGATTACCTACTTTAACAACAGTGCCGGCGGCATTTTTTACAATAATCGGAGCTGCTGCAGACCCCTTAAGATTGTTGATAACAACAGCAGTAAATATGCCCTTCAGCGCCAGTATATCTCCGGCTTTGTAGATACTTCCATCTAAAAGCAGTCGCCCGTCTTTGTCTGGTACAATAACTATTTCTTTTGTATTAACCGGAGGCTTGGCGGTGGTTGCTGTATCGGGCTTTGATAGTCCCGGTTTTACTGCATCTATTTGTGCTTTATTACAGCTCTCAGTCGTAAAAATAAAAGCCATTGCAAGTGATACGATTGTGTACATAGACAGTCGTGAGGTGGTGTTGCGCTTCATGGTTTTTCAGATAATTATATGGTTTCAATAAAAAGTTCACAACTACCCAATGGTAATTGCAATTGATTTTCTCTGATATGGATTCGGTAATTCAAAAGAATAATGGCGCCTGATTAATTATCTCCGGAAACAATTAAAAGGTTAGATTATAATTTCTGGCTGCGAATATCCAGAATTTTGGATATAAAAGCAGCATCATAACGATCCCCCTTGTTGAAATATTATCGAGTAAAATGTCCGGGAGAATTTTATAACCATTTACAGAAATAAAACCAGTGTCCTAACCATCATCTAAAAAGAATAAACGAACCCATCACCCACTTACAGGGCGTGAAACGTAGGCCAATCAATCGTATTATCATTAAATATAAGGTATATTTAATGATAATATGTAACTTTTTTTGAACTTTTTTTAAAAAATCTGAAAAACTTTTCCACATTTTAAAAAAATGGTGGTGTTGCATTAAAAACAGGTGAAGTCAAAAGATGTTCACCACATAAAATGCAACAGCCGTTTCAAAATTGAAACGGCTGTTGTTATAATGTTGACATCTGGTTTTGATTATAAACCGAATGCAGCTTTTACTTTATCAACGTAATCCAGTTTTTCCCAGGTAAACAATTCCACTTCCACACTCTTCTCGTGTTTCTTGCCTTTGTTGAATACCTTGGTAACTACTTTAGGTTCACGGCCCATATGACCATAAGCTGCAGTTTCACTGTAGATAGGATTGCGCAGTTTCAGTCTTTGCTCAATAGCGTAAGGACGCAGGTCAAAGATTTCTTCAATTTTCTTTGCAATTTCTCCATCATTCAGTTTCACTTTGGCAGAACCGCTGGTGTTTACATAAATACCACATGGTTTAGCTACGCCGATCGCATAAGATACCTGTACCAGTATTTCATCACAAACACCTGCAGCTACCAGGTTTTTAGCAATATGACGGGTAGCATAAGCTGCGGAACGATCTACTTTGGAAGGATCTTTACCTGAGAAAGCACCACCACCATGAGCACCCTTACCACCATAGGTATCTACGATGATTTTACGGCCGGTTAAGCCAGTATCACCATGAGGACCACCGATTACAAATTTACCGGTTGGGTTGATGTGGTGATTGATATCAAAACCTTCGAACAGTTTCTGCAGTTCTGGTTTCAGTTGTTTTTTAACACGCGGGATCAGGATATTGATCATATCTTCCTTGATCTTGGCCAGCATTTTTTCATCTTCATCAAAATCATCATGCTGGGTAGAAATCACGATAGTGTCAATTCTTACCGGTTTATTATCATCTGAATATTCAATAGTTACCTGGGATTTAGCATCCGGACGCAGGTATTTGATTTCATTATTTTCACGACGGAGTACTGCCAGTTCCAGCAACAGTTTGTGCGCCAGGTCTAATGCCAGTGGCATATAGTTGTCTGTTTCACGGGTGGCATAACCGAACATCATACCCTGATCGCCGGCACCTTGTTCTTCCGGGGATTTGCGGTCAACGCCCTGATTGATATCAGGTGATTGTTCGTGAATAGCAGAGAGGATACCGCATGAATTGGCTTCAAACATATATTCACTCTTGGTATAACCTATTTTGCGAATCACTTCTCTTGCGATATCCTGCACATCCAGGTAGGCTTCAGACTTCACCTCTCCTGCCAATACAACCTGGCCGGTAGTTACAAGCGTTTCGCATGCTACTTTAGATTTCGCGTCATAAGCCAGAAAGTTATCGATCAAAGCGTCAGAGATCTGATCGGCTACTTTATCAGGGTGTCCTTCTGAAACGGATTCAGATGTAAATAAATAAGGCATAAAAAACTGGGGATTAGTAGTTTTATGGTTTAGTGTAAATAATTCTGAGCTTGATATTGTACTGAGATAAATTACTACCACCAGCTTTCACACGGTTAACATCCATGTAAAGTGGAGAATAGCCTTCCAGTTTGAAGCCGTTATTAGTATCGAGTTTCTTGATAAACCTTTGTACCGTGTTGGCAAGGTTAAAGGTATACTGCACAATCTGTATGCCTCCAAAATTGGTTATCACCTGACGACTGCCGCCAAAATAGGCTGCGCCGCCACTCGTATAATAATCGATAGGGATTTTGGTGGAGTCCCCGTTTCCATACTGCCGTAAAGATAAGCTTCCTGGTTCAATAAAAATATTATTCATATCACTTACGCCAGAAGTTATTTGTGTAATGACCAGTTCCGCTTTGTTGATAAGAACAGCCGGGAAGTTTTCCAGACCTGGTATAGTCAGCTTGGTATATAAACCAGGGCTGGCATTCAGGAACAGGATGCTATCTCCTTTTGGATTGCCGGTATTAATGAACCGGCCGGCCTGTGAACCATTGTAATTGCGGGTAAAGTAGTTGGCATGTGCGCTGGCATACTGATTAAATGCCATGGTAGCACGCAGTGAATCTTTTTCTGAATTCTTATAAAATACTGTCAGCTTAGTATTGCTGTTATTCAGGTTCAGATAAATCATATTCCTGTTGGTACCCAGGTTGGTATCCGGTACCAGGGCAAACCCTTTCAGGTAAGCACGGAAAGCTGAATCTGTCGCAAATGCACCATCCGATTTCTGCTTCAGCAGGTCCTGGCCAAAAGCAGTGCTCAGTTTAATACGCAACTGGGCTGTTTCCTTGGTACCATATACACTGACAGAGTCACGGAGTGACAGTGGTGTAACGGTTACCTGGCCCAGTAATTCACCGGGATTGTATGCCAGTGCCCTGTTATAAGCGTAGTTGGAATCGATCGTAAATTTGGTTTCCGCCATACGATACACCCTGAAAGTTTGAGGTGCTGCAGAGTCGCCGGTATAGCCATTATAGCTGAGTGACAACACTACTGAATCCAGGGTTTGTCCGGCACCTTCAAAAGTGAAGGCACTCGAAGGCAAAGACACCTGCGTATATACGAAAGCGTGAGTTTTACCAAAAACAGGATCTGTTGTAATGGAACCCAGTATTTTGGCATAGGCAGTATTGCCGTTTAAAATAGTAGAATCATACCGGAGTATGTTGTTGGCAATAACACCATTGAGGACGGTGTCCTGTGCATTCACGAAATCGCCTGGAGGAATAAGGCCACCACCCAAAAGAGTGGATTTGTTACAACCGGTTGCTCCGTACAGTAGAGTAATATAGGTAGCTAAGAAGCTAAGGTTCCTGAAATTGATCTTCACGCGTTATGTTGTTAGTGAGTATTGTTTTAACTGCCCGAGCATGTTTTAAGATAACTATTTTCCCAGCAACTGGTTGTACAATTGCAGGTAATCACCGAGATCTTCGTTCTCTTTTTTGTAAGGTAAAATGATCTTACCTTTTTCTGCTTTCACTTCATCCACCACTTTCTTTTCCAGCTTATCACCGGCAAGTACAACAGCATCCGCGTATTTAGCTGCGCCTCTGTTCAATGCAGTATTGGTACCTTCCTTAAACAGCTCCATATCTTTTTCTTTGATCTGGTTGCTGATCGTGGCCTTCTTAACAAAGGTAGTGCCTAACTTTTCCTTGAACGTATTGGGCGTCAACGAATATATGATTTTTGAGTTAGCAAAAACCGGCTCCTTCTTGTAGGCAGTTTTCAGATACATGGGTATCAGAGAAGTCATCCAGCCACTGCAATGAATGATGTCAGGAGGCCATCCGAATTTCTTCACCGTTTCCAGGGCTCCTTTACAAAAGAAGACAGCTCTGGCTGCGTTGTCGTCAAAAAACTCTTCGTTTTCATCGGCAAACACAGTCTTACGCTTAAAATAATCTTCATTATCCAGGAAGTAAACCTGCAACCGGGCATTCGGGAGCGAAGCCACCTTGATAATCAACGGGTAGTCATCCCCGTCAATCACAATGTTGATCCCCGACAACCTTACGACCTCGTGCAAACGGTGTCTTCTCTCATTAATAATTCCAAATCTAGGCATGATCACTCTCACTTCCAGGCCAGCCTCATTGGACTTAATTGCCATTTTATTGACCATTGCCGCGTAATCACTCAATTCCAGGTACGGCGACATCTCTTGGGCAATAAAAAGAATTCTTTTCTTTGTGGACATTTAACGCTGATTATTAATGCAGTAATTTTTAATTTGGCTTGCAAAATTACGGATTTTTTACGGAATATTGGCCAATCTGTCAGTTTTAACATCCTTTTAAGCAATGATTTATGTATCTATTTAAGCGCAGCACGGACCTGAAGAAGCACCTGGACCTGGTAAGAAAAAGCAACAAAAGCATTGGCTTTGTGCCCACTATGGGAGCTCTCCACGACGGGCACCTGTCACTTATTCAGGCCGCCAGGGAAAATAATGATGTGGTCGTTTGCAGCATTTTTGTCAATCCAACTCAGTTTAATGATCCAAAAGATTTTGAAAAATATCCTATCACCATTGAGGAGGATATTAAAAAATTAAATAACGTATCAACAGATATTCTTTTTTTACCATCCGTAGAAGAAATGTACCCGGAAGGGTTGGAAAGTAATCTGCATTACGACTTTGGCAACCTGGAAACGATCCTCGAAGGCAAATTTCGTCCCGGACATTTCCAGGGCGTGGGCCGCATTGTTCACAAGTTACTTGATATTGTGCAACCTGACCAGCTTTTTATGGGACAAAAAGATCTGCAGCAGTGTCTGATCATCCGCCGGCTGCTCGTAGTCACTCATTCTCCCGTGAAACTGGTGGTTTGTCCTACCGAAAGAGAAAAAGACGGTCTGGCCATGAGCAGCCGCAATGCACGCCTCTCTCCCGCCGCCAGAAAAAAAGCCACCGCCATCTATCAGGCCCTCCTTCACATTAAAAATAATTTCGGAAAAGGCCTTCACTTCATGGAAGGTGCACATGAAGCATTTGATGACCTGAAAAAACAGGGTTTTGAGCCTGAATACGTGGATATCCTTCAGCTGGACGACGACATGCTCCACCCGCTCGACCAGCCACCGGGAAACGCTACAGTAATCGCAGCCGTTGCCGCCTGGCTGGATGGTGTAAGACTCATCGACAACATGGTACTGCAGGGAAGCCTCTAGCCTGCCGGACAAGGCATCCAGCAAACACTGCATTACTGCTGCATGCCTTGTTCGATCTTCCATATTTTTTTCCTAGCTTTGCGAACGCTCTTTTTTTACAGCGTTAAGCCAGTTATAAATTATGCAAATCGAAATTTTAAAGTGTAAGATTCACCGCGCGGTAGTTACGGAAGCCAACCTGCAATACGTTGGAAGCATTACGATTGACGAAGATCTGATGGATGCCGCTGGTTTAATTGAGTACGAAAAAGTACAGGTACTGAACGTAAATAACGGAGAAAGACTGGAAACCTATGTTATCAAAGGTAAACGTGGTTCCGGTGTAATCTGCATGAATGGCCCCGCTGCCCGACTCGTTGCCCCGGGTGACATAGTAATCATTATTTCCTATGCCACGATGGATTTTGAAGAAGCTAAAAAATATACACCTATTGCCATTTTCCCTAAAGAAGGGAATAAACTGTAAACCCGTATACTGTTTTTATTAACGCCCTAAAATAACTTTGGATCATGCCCAAAACGCTTAAGAACGTCATTAAGTTTATTTGCTTTTTTGGCATAGGGGTGCTTCTGATATGGCTGTTCACCAGGAATATCAAAGCAGATGAGTGGGGCAAAATCAATCTGGCGTTACGCAAAGCCAACTACTGGCTCCTGATTCCCACCATGAGCATTGGTGTCGCCAGTCACTGGTTTCGCGCTGTGCGCTGGAAACTGCTGATGAAACCACTGGGACATCAGCCAACCACCCTCAATACTTTTTTCGCCGTGATGGTGGGCTACCTGGTGAATCTGGCCGTGCCCCGTCTGGGTGAAGTAACCCGTTGCGGCATCATTGCACAGTACGAAAAAGTACCCGCCGATAAACTGGTAGGTACCATGATTGCGGAAAGAGCCGTGGACCTGGTATGTCTTGTTCTCCTGATGGTGCTCACTATTGTTACACAACTGGACCTTCTGGGCTCCCTGGTGAATGAAACGATCTTTCAACCGGTATCGGATAAAATAGCACATGCCAACGGCATACAACTGCTCATCGCCGTCGTTATCCTGGCATTGTTCGTTGTACTCCTCGGCTGGTTGCTGCGCCGCTTTGCCAGATCCAAAATAGCCATCACCGTTAAAAGCCTGATAAGAGGCATCACTGAAGGATTTCTCTCCATCGGTAAAATGGAAAAAAAGAAAAAGATCTGGTTTATCATTCACTCTATACTCATCTGGTCCTGCTACCTGTCACAGGTATATATCGGCTTTTTCTGCCTGCAGGAAACCTCCCATCTGGGTATGAGTGCGGCCCTCGCTGTGCTGATGATTGGTAGTGTAGGCATGATCGTTATGCCAGGTGGTATCGGCGCCTATCAACCGCTGGTGCAGAAAACACTGGAAATCTACAGCATCCCTTCGGCTATAGGCYTCGCCTTTGGCTGGATCATCTGGGTGGCACAAACCATCCTGGTAATAATTCTGGGCTTTGTCAGCCTCATAGCATTACCCATCTACAACAAGAAAAAAAACGTATTGGCACCAGTGCAGGATTAAACTGATTTTAACATTATAAACAGATAAAAAGAGAGGCGGATGCCAAAGTGTTTATACACTCTGGTCTCCGCTTCTCTTTTTAAGTTAATGAGGATCAATACAAAATCTACCCGTTTCTCCCCGCTTTTCTTTAACTTTAATTTAATACTCTAATTAAAGCGAAAGCTGTATCATCGTAGTTTAGATGAAGTGAATTTTTTGAATGTAAATATGTTTGTATGCGTTTGCCGAATGGTGAGAACCTTGATATTATGACAATGCCCGATGTAATAGTACAAAAGAAAACAACCAGGAAAAAGCCACTGGCAGAAAAGAAAAAAATGATTGCCAGGGATATCAGCTGGCTCTCTTTCAACGCCAGAGTACTGCAGGAAGCTGCAGACAAGACTGTCCCGCTCCATGAACGTATCCGCTTCTTAGGTATCTTCTCCAATAATCTCGATGAGTTTTTCAGGGTGAGAGTAGCCACGCTCAAAAGAATGATGTCTTTCGGCAAAGCCTCCAAAATGCACCTGGAAGAAAATCCGGATAAAATACTGGACGAAATACAAAGCCGTGTAATTGAACAACAACGCGAATTTGACCTCGTATGGAAAGACATTGCCACTGAAATGGAGGCGCAGCATATCTTTCTCCGTACTGAAAAACAACTCAATAAAGAACAACAGAAATTTGTACTGAATTTCTTCAACGAACAGGTACGCACCAACATCATCCCATTGATGATTGAGAGCATACAGCACTTCCCCATTCTACGCGACAAATCTATTTACCTGGCCATTGTACTGGCCCGGCAGGATAATTCCGTACGACAAAAATTTGCACTGATAGAAATTCCCACTACGGTACTTCCCCGCTTCATCATTCTTCCGTCCAAACCCGGCGAGCATGATATCATTCTGCTGGAAGACCTGGTACGCTTCTGTTTACCGAATATATTCGTCTATTTTGGTTATGATAAATTTTCTGCCCACATCATCAAAGTAACCCGTGACGCGGAACTGGATATAGATAACGACATCTCCGACAGCCTCATTCACCAGATTGAAAAAGGACTGAAAGACCGGCGCAAAGGGAAGCCTGTGCGGTTTGTATATGATAAGGATATTGACCCACTGCTGTTGGAATACCTGATGCGCAGACAAGGACTATCCGGAAAAGATAACCTGATCCCCGGAGCACGTATCCATAATTTCAAGGACTTTATGGATTTCCCGGAATCCATCTTCCCTCCACATTTACACCGCAAAACCTTTACACATCCGCTTTTTCTCAATGCACCCAGCGTGATGCATGTGATACAACAGCAGGATGTAATGCTGCATTTCCCTTATCACTCTTTTGATACCATCATCGATCTGTTAAGAGAAGCAGCGATTGATCCGAATGTGTCTTCCATCAAAATAACAGCGTACAGGCTTGCCCGTAATTCCAAGATAGTGAATGCATTGGTAAACGCCGTACGCAATGGCAAGCAGGTAACGGTAGTGCTGGAACTCCGCGCCCGCTTTGATGAAGCCGCTAACCTCGACTGGAAATCAAGACTGGAAGAAGAAGGAGTTAAAGTTTTGCTTGGCATTCCGAATATGAAAATACATGCCAAGCTTTGTGTGATCAAAAAACGGATAGGCACCAAAACCATTCAGTGTGGCTTTGTGAGCACCGGTAATCTCAATGAAAGAACCGCCCGCGTATATGGTGATCATTGCCTGCTCACCACCAACCGTGCCATCATTGCCGACATGAACCGCATCTTTGCTTACCTGGAAAACCCGCGGCATGATATTAAAATACTGGAAGGCTGCAAAACGCTGCCGGTGAGTCCGCTCAATATGCGTGATACTTTCCTGCGACTGATAGACCGGGAAATAAAGAATGCCAAGCATAAAAAGAAAGCAGGTATCATCGTTAAAATGAACTCCCTTTCTGATGCTACCCTCATTTCCAAACTATATGAAGCGGCTAAGGCAGGTGTAGATGTGAAGATGGTGATCAGGGGCATCTGCTGCGCTTATACAGAAAATAAAAAGTGGAAGAAAAATATCACGGCCGTCAGCATTGTGGATGAATACCTGGAACACGCACGTGTATTCATTTTCCATCATGGAGGCCAGGAAAAAGTATACATTGCTTCCTGCGACTGGATGGTACGTAACCTCGACCACCGCATAGAAGCAGCTGCACACATAACGGATCCGGCTATACGCCAGGAGCTGATTGACATCATGAAAATTCAATTGAGCGGCAACGTAAAAGCCCGTATACTCGATAATGAACAGCTCAATGAATACCGGAAAGATGGTGATAAAAAAATACGTACACAATTAGAGATCTACAAATACCTGCACGAAAAACAGTACCTGTAACTTTAAAATGTTTTACTTTTGCCCCTTGATATAACGACTGACAGATGAAATTAGCTGCGATTGATATAGGTTCCAATGCTGCCAGGCTGCTCATTTCAGAAGCATCGCCAAACAGTACGGGCGTAATGGACTTTACCAAACTGAATCTGGTGAGAGTACCGCTGCGACTGGGATTTGATGTATTTAACAACAATGTTATTTCTGAGAAAAAAGCCAATCACCTCATCGATACCATCAAGGCATATAAGCTGTTGCTGGATGTGTATGAAGTGAAGTATCTCAAAGCCTGCGCCACCTCCGCGATGCGTGATGCCAGCAATGCTACGGTTATTCTCCAGGAAGTTAAGGCGCAGACAGGCATCGATATCAAGATCATTTCGGGGCAGGAAGAAGCGTCTTTCATTTATGAAAACCATGTGGCAGAAAACATGGATAAAACCAAGTCTTACCTCTATATAGACGTAGGCGGCGGCAGTACAGAACTTACCCTGTTTGGTGGTGGCAAACAGATCTTTAAGGAGTCTTTCAACATAGGCACCATCCGGTTGTTGCAGCAACAGGTAACAGAAGCCCAATGGCAGGTGATGAAAGACTTCCTGAAGCAACAATTAAAGAACATAGGTCCCGTGATCGCAATTGGTTCCGGTGGCAACATCAATAAAATATTCTCTCTCTCCAAACGCAAGGAAGGCAAGCCTCTATCGCTGGATACACTGAAAGACTATCACAAGGAGTTCAGCAGTTTCACCGTAGAAGAGCGGATCCACCTCTATAGCCTGCGGGAAGACCGCGCTGACGTGATCGTACCTGCATTGCAGATCTATGTGAATGTGATGCGCTGGGCCGATACCCCGGAAATTTATGTACCAAAGATCGGATTGGCCGATGGCCTTATTCATGCGCTCTACGAAGAAATTGCTGTTAGCAGCTGAGGGTAGCTTTTAGCAGTTAGCTTTTAGGTATTAACCTGCAAACAATAATCATATACATGAAAAGTAGCCGTCTGCACCTGAATACTAATAGCTAAAAGCTAAAAAAAACATTTCCATTTATCTTTTTATATTGCCACCTTTGCAGTTATTGCTAACAGCAAAATGCTAAAAGCTACTGCTTATGTCTGTGAATAAAGAAATAAAGCGTATCACCACGCATACACTGCAGAAGATGAAAGTGGACGGAGAAAGAATATCTATGCTGACGGCATATGACTACTCCATGGCCCGCATTTTTGACGATGCAGGGATCGATATACTGCTGGTCGGTGATTCTGCTTCCAATGTAATGGCTGGTCATGAAACCACGCTCCCTATTACACTAGATCAGATGATCTATCACGCCGCTTCTGTAGTAAGGGCGATTAAACGTTGTTTCATAGTCGTGGATCTTCCATTTGGTTCTTACCAGGGAAACTCCAAAGAAGCACTCAGTTCTGCCATCCGCATCATGAAAGAAACCGGTGCGCATGGAATCAAAATTGAGGGCGGCGAAGAAATCATCGAATCCGTAAAACGGATTATCTCTGCCGGAGTGCCGGTAATGGGCCATCTTGGATTAACACCACAATCGATCTACAAATTTGGCACCTACGCCGTACGCGCTACGGAAGAGGCAGAAGCCAATAAGCTCATCAACGATGCGAAATTACTGCAGGAAGCAGGTTGCTTTTCCATTGTGCTGGAAAAAATTCCCGCTGCCCTGGCCAAAACTGTGACGGAAACCGTAAGTATTCCTATGATTGGTATCGGAGCCGGTAAATATGTAGACGGACAGGTGCTGGTGATGCACGATATGCTGGGCATCAACAAAGATTTCAAACCGCGCTTCCTCCGCCGTTACCTGGACCTTTACGGGCAGATTTATGGCGCTACCCAGGCTTACATCAATGATGTAAAAACAAAGGATTTCCCGAACGATAATGAACAATATTAATTGAGCATTACCAATGATGAAGCATTACGAATTACGAATTTATGGGCAGATGATCTTCGCGTTTACCATCTCCGCACAAATCCGTAATTCGTAATTCATAATTTGTAATTCATAATTTTTCCCTATATTCGCCTCGCACTTTTCGCAAGTTGAATGAACTACCTGTTAAACATACAGCTTTCTCTACTCTCCTATCTACGGAGCACTTGCTCCCATGTGCCATAGGTAGCACAAGGGGTATTTTTCCCTGCACATCTTTTCTTTAATGCCGCTAAAGCGGTTCCTGGTGCTGTGTTTCAGCAAGACTAACATTTATTATTGTTATTGGCTGTTGTCATTCCTTTTTTCGTATTGGATCCTTTTTTCCAATCTAAAAAGTGCATGATCACTATATAACGCTAATGGATATACGTAGCATCCCGGACCCGTATATATATTCACTCATAACGGAGCAAACCACGCTCCGCTCATCACTATAATTCCAAACAGATTATGAAACGTGTAATGATTATCGGCGCCGGCAAGATCGGCGAAACCGCAGCCTTTCTTTTACAACAGTCCGGCGACTATGCAGTAACGCTGGCAGACAGCAACCAGGCTTTACTGGACAAATGCACCGATACCGGTATCCGCAAAACCATCCTGGATGTAAACGATGCCAACGCATTACAGCAGGGCCTTCAGGACCAGGACATTGTACTGAGCGCCTGCCCCTTTTTCCTGAATGTAAAAATTGCTACCGCCGCCGCCCAGGCCAATACCCACTATTTTGATTTAACGGAAGATGTGGCCACTACCAATGCTATCAGGGAAATAGCCACCAAAGCCAATGTTAGCTTTATGCCACAATGCGGTCTGGCACCGGGTTTTATCAGCATTGCCGCTTATGATATTGCCAAACAGTTTGATTCGCTGGATGCGGTTCGCCTGCGCGTAGGAGCACTTCCACAGTTCCCTACCAATAGCCTCATGTATAACCTTACCTGGAGCACCGATGGGCTGATCAATGAATATTGTAACCCCTGCGATGCCATCTATGAAGGCGCCCGTAAAGAGGTAATGCCCATGGAAGGCTACGAGCGTTTTGCACTGGATGGAGTGGAATATGAAGCCTTTAATACCTCCGGCGGACTGGGCGCCCTGGCCGAAATACTGGACAAAAAAGTATACAACCTGGATTACAAAACGGTGCGCTACCCTGGCCACTGCCACCTGATGAAGATACTCCTGAGCGAACTAAAGCTTAATAAAAAAAGGGATATTTTGAAGGAGATTATGGAAGATAGCATACCTTTCACTGCGCAGGATGTAGTACTGGTTTTTGTATCTGTTTCAGGAATGGTGAACGGACGTTCCGTACAACGCTCCTATTCACGTAAGATCTACAACCAGGCAGTTGCAGGCAAGGATTTCACCGCCATACAACTGACCACAGCTGGTGCTGCCTGTGCAGTCATAGATCTGCACGCAAAAGGCCTCCTGCCGGCTAATGGCTTTGTTCGTCAGGAAGACGTGGCATTCAACGATTTAATCAACAACCGCTTTGCGGTATATTATAATTAGCAGTTAAAGGATTGTCATTAGTAAATTTTGGTGAAGAGTAGCCTCTTTATTAAAAACACTAACGGCTAATTACTAAAAAGCTTCATCTCATGTTAAAAGATGTATTAAAAGGGCTGATGGAACGTTATCAGCAACGCGTACCGGATGTGGCAGCGGTGATAACAGCCATGGTCAAAGAAGGGATGATTCAGCAGGCGGATGATATCGAGAATGATCATATCGCTTTCAGAACAATGGGGGTGCCTCAGCTGGGCGTACAATCCCTGGAGAAAATATTTCTTCATTATGGCTATACGAAAATGGATAAATACCATTTCGCTGCCAAGAAGCTGGATGCCTGGTGGTATGCCCCTCCGGAGCCTCAGTACCCACGTATATTTATCAGCGAATTAAGGGTGAATGACCTGAGCGAAGCCGCACAGGAGATTATTCACCGTTACACCAGTGAAGTAAAAACGGATCCGGTAAATACGCTGAACCTGGATGATGCCAACGCAGTAGATACCTTTTTACACAGCTCTCTCTGGCGCACGCCTACCCTGGCCGATTACCAGCTGCTGGCCGCGGAAAGCGAATACGCTGCCTGGGTGATTTATAACCGGTATTACCTCAATCACTTTACCGTCAGTGTACACAATCTCCCTCAGGGATATAATACAGTAGCTGAATTCAACGCCTTCCTGGAAAAGCATGGCTTCCGCCTGAATGATGCCGGCGGAAAAATCAAAACAAGTCCGGACGGTAACCTGTTGCAAAGCGCTACAGTGGCGGGCATGATCACCGCCGAATTTGCAAACGGTGAAAAGCAGGCCATCGCAGGTTCTTATGTAGAGTTTGCAGAAAGAAAAGTTCTCCCCCAATTTGCACATTTACCTGCCAGCGAAATAGGCAGGGAACAAAGACGGGAAGGTTTCGAAGCCGGCAATGCCGATAAGATCTTCGAAAGCACTTACGCCACCCAAACAAAAAAAAGTTCCTAATTTAGTCTAATAATACACCCATAATGGAAGACATCTTAAAAGCATTCGGCATCACTACAGAACAAAGTGGTATCAGCACCGGTAATAACTGGGTGCCTGCTCACGGAGCAGATATTACCTCCTTTTCACCGGTAAATAATAAAAAGATTACTACCGTGAAAAGTGCTACCCGGGAAGATTATGACCTGGTAGTGGCAGTAGCCCAGGAGGCTTTCAAAGAATGGCGCATGTGGCCTGCACCTAAAAGAGGCGAAATAGTAAGACAAATAGGTGTAGCCCTGCGGGAGCATAAAGATCAGCTGGGTAAACTGGTATCCTATGAAATGGGAAAAAGTTTACAGGAAGGATATGGAGAAGTACAGGAGATGATTGACATCTGTGATTTTGCGGTTGGATTATCCCGTCAGCTGCATGGATTAACCATGCACTCTGAGCGTCCCGGACACCGGATGTACGAACAGTGGCATCCGCTGGGTATTACGGGCATTATTTCCGCCTTTAACTTCCCTGTTGCAGTATGGGCATGGAATTCCATGCTGGCGTGGGTTTGCGGAAACGTATGTATCTGGAAACCTTCAGAAAAAACACCTGTTACCGCTTTAGCGTGTCAACGTATAGTCGCCGCCGTATTTGCGGCCAATCATGTACCGGAAGGCGTATGCTGCCTGGTAACGGGCAACCGCGATGCCGGCGAATGGATGGCGCACGACACCCGTATTCCCCTGGTTTCCGCTACCGGTTCCACCCGTATGGGTAAAGCTGTAGGTGCTGCTGTGGGGCAACGTTTGGGCCGTTCCCTGCTGGAGCTGGGTGGAAACAATGCCATCATCATTTCCCAGGATGCGGACCTTGACATGTCACTGATTGGTGCTGTGTTTGGTGCTGTAGGTACTGCCGGACAACGCTGCACTTCTACCCGCCGTCTCATTATCCATGAAAGTGTGTATGATAACTTCACTGCAAAACTGGTAAAAGCTTACTCACAGCTGCATATAGGCAACCCACTGGATCAGCATAATCACGTGGGCCCACTCATAGACAAAGCAGCCGTAGATGCATACCTCAACACAATAGAGCAGGTAAAACAACAGGGAGGCACCTTCCTCGTGGAAGGCGGCGTACTCTCTGGCACTGGCTATGAATCCGGTTGCTATGTGAAACCCTGCATTGCGGCGGTTGAAAATGTATATGAAATTGTACAGCATGAAACCTTTGCTCCCATCCTGTACGTCATGAAATATAAAACACTGACAGAAGCGATTGCGATGCAGAATGATGTACCACAGGGACTTTCATCCGCTATCATGACGCTTAACCTGCGTGAAGCAGAACAATTCCTGTCTCAGTCCGGATCTGATTGCGGTATTGCCAACGTAAACATCGGTACTTCCGGTGCGGAAATAGGTGGTGCTTTTGGAGGAGAGAAAGAAACCGGTGGTGGCCGCGAAAGTGGCTCCGATGCATGGAGAGCTTACATGCGCCGTCAAACCAATACCATCAACTATTCTAACAGTCTGCCGCTGGCACAGGGTATTAAATTTGATATCTAGTCTGTTTTTATAAAAAATGAAAAAGGAGAACATATGGTATGTTCTCCTTTTTCATTTTTATAACATGTATTATCACTAATATTTTCGGAGTAATCTCTGGTCTCTTCAGCTCCGAGGCCTTTGCCCCGGAGCTTTTAATTTTCGTGAAAGGTATGCCACCCGATCAGATTTTTAAAAGCGGTTGATAAAAGATGTCCTGTTAAAATCATTGAAGCAACCCTGGTTGCTCACTCTACATACATCGATCGCATGGTTTTTAAAAATAGTAGCGAGGTTAGAGAACCCCGCTTTTCGTTAAACGGAAACCATGCTTATGAGAAAAGTAAGTAATAGCGAGAAGCCATTAAATACTCTTCCGGATATAAATATTAGACTTTTTTTTGAATATTCATATTCAACTTTTGTGCTACTGCCGTATTATTACCACTGCGCTTCACCACTAAAACCTGTCCACATCCTTTGTCATAAAGGGTTTTAACGTCTTTACCCTTCACCCCTACCTGCCGTATCATCGCAGTAATATTTTCCGGATCACTGCAAATAACAATGGTTTTGCCGCTATTCTTCTTTATCATGTCTTTTACTATGTTGGAAGTAAGCTCCGGATCACCATTCAACCGGAAGTAATCCAGCTGTTGCTGATGGGCTTTCGCCAGTGGGGTAACGGTTTGTACCGCGCGGTTAATAAAAGTAGTATAGATGGCACTGATGTCCGTTC
This sequence comes from Chitinophaga sp. 01L420, assembly GCF_056399985.1. Classification (NCBI taxonomy): domain Bacteria; kingdom Pseudomonadati; phylum Bacteroidota; class Chitinophagia; order Chitinophagales; family Chitinophagaceae; genus Chitinophaga; species Chitinophaga sp. 01L420. The sequence goes on along the minus strand of NZ_JBFTSK010000017.1, from coordinate 78,390 downwards.
CTGCCAGCGAGGTGGCAAGTTGGGATGCCTGTTCTGTACCGGAGGCACTCAGGCCGGGATCTGAAGATGGAGATGATTCCATTTCAGCAGCATTCACGAAAATGATAGTGGTTACTTCAGGTTCTGTAGCAAATACCTGTGTACCGGTGGCCAGCAAAGCGGCCATGAAAAGAGTCTTCAGCATGATTGGTAAATTTAAATAAATGAAAACGAATCTGTAAAAATCTCGTTTAGAACAACGGTAGATGAGAGTATAGATGCCTGAGGGAATGATGTAAAACTAAAACAGGTAAAATGATCCACAAAGCAGATTGTGACAGGTGGCAATCGGACTGGTCGGGCAACGGAATCAAGATAAGATCAGTTCAGTTCCATTAGGCTGGAGATCAGGTAATTATCTCCTTTATTGTCCTTCAATCTCCCAATCAACCAACATATAGCGCGCTTATCATTAATATTTAATGTTATACCGCTTTTTCTCTACCTTTATTGTTATCATCAAGATATTTTTAGTTGTTTTATATATCGGGAAAATTATTGAACATGAAATTGTTTAGTCGAGAGGTCGCAGTCCTGGCAGGGTGTGTTGCATTAATGACTGCTTTTACAACAAATACCAGCGCGCAAAGTAAAACCCAGGTCCCCAAAAACTGGCATCTGCTGAGTTATGATACCGACAGCGTATTTGGTACATCTACTGAAAAAGCCTATAAGGAATTGTTAAAAGGGAAGAAAAGCACCCCCGTGATTGTGGCGGTGATCGACTCTGGTATTGATACCACACATGAAGACCTGAAAGGTATACTGTGGACCAATCCCCGCGAAATTCCCGGCAACGGCAAGGATGATGACCATAATGGCTACGTAGATGATATCCATGGATGGAACTTCCTTGGTGGTAAAGATGGCAGCAGTTTAAAAGAGGATTCAGAAGAAGCCGCCCGCGAATATTATCGCTATAAAACCAAATACGGCAACCCTGATTCTGCCCTTGCAAAAGACTCCAAAGAGTATGCTATCTGGCAACAATTGCAATCGAAAGTAGAAAAACCTAATTCCCAGTTTAAGATGCAATACAAAAGCATGGCTAAACTGCAGGAAAATGTAAATAAATGTGAATCGATTCTGAAGACTTATCTCGGTAAGGAAGATTTCAATGTGGCACAACTGGATAGTATTCAAACTACCAACCAGGACGTGTTGCTGGCACGTAATTTCATGACCCGTTTACTCAAAAGTGCCGGTGATGAGCCAGCCACCTTCAGTGAGTTTAAAATGGAGTTCGATGAATACATGAATGAACTGAAACGCAAGGCAGAAAGCACAGAAGTAATGCCGAATGCCAACAGAGAAAAAATTGTAGGTGATAACCTCGAAGATATCAACGATAATAAATACGGCAACAATGATGTAATGGGCGCCTTTGGCTTCCATGGCACACACGTATCGGGCATTATTGCAGCTTCCAGAAACAATGGTGTGGGTATGGACGGTGTTGCCGACAACGTACGCATCATGGCTGTGAAAGCCGTTCCGGATGGTGATGAAAGAGATAAAGATGTAGCCCTGGCTATCCGTTACGCGGTAGACAATGGTGCGCAGATCATCAATATGAGCTTTGGTAAACCCTTTTCGCCCCATAAAGAATGGGTAGATGCTGCTGTTAAGTATGCAGAAGAGAAAGGTGTATTGTTGGTGCATGCTGCAGGCAACGATGGCAGCAACAATGATTCTGTACTGAACTTCCCTAACCCTGATTTTCTGGATGGTACTACCGCTACCAACTTCATTACAGTAGGCGCCAGCAGCACTGGTACCGGCAATGATAAAGTAGCCAGCTTCTCTAACTACGGCAAAAAGGGTGTAGACCTGTTTGCACCAGGTGTACAAATATATTCTACTGTTCCAGGTGGCAATAAATACGGCAGTGCCAGTGGCACCAGTATGGCCAGCCCGGTAGTGGCAGGTGTAGCGGCACTGGTACTCTCCTACTATCCTGAGCTCAGTGCCAGGCAACTGAAATATGTGTTGGAAAAAAGTGCCACTCCTTTACCAGACGGCACTATCCTTGTTAATAAACCAGGTAGTGCAGATGAAAAAATAAATTTCTCTGACCTGTCAGTAACCGGTGGTGTAATAAACAGTTATGAAGCGTTGAAGCTGGCTGCAACTATTAAAGGAGAAAATGTGAAGGGGAAAAAGCAGCGCAAAGCAAAAGTGAAACCCATTAAAAAGAACTAATAGCAGGCAGAAGGCATAAAGCTGAAAGCAAAAAGCTATTGTGTACAAGATATAAGCGAATGATATACGCTTTATTCTACTACACAATAGCTTTTTGCTTTATGTTTTTTGCTTCAAGCTCTATTTAACAAGACGCAGGCTCAGTGGATATTTATAAGACTCTCCCTTATTCGCTTTCACGGCCGCAATGATGCTGAAAATAATATTGATCAGCCATATCACACCTAACAGTTCGGTCCAGCCCCAGGTGAAGAAAGCTTCCCCGCGTGTATAGTGCCAGAAGTTGGTCAATGACCAGAATCCATTAGAAATATTGTTGATCAGGTTCACTGCCACCGCAGCTATGCTGAGGGTGATCTGGAAATTAATAGCTTCCTTGCCCTGATCATCTACAAAAGCGGATTCGCTACGTTTGATCAGCCAAAGTACAAGTACACCGATAATGTTGCCCACAGTAGGGATTACGGCCATACCTATAATGCCGCCCAGGTGTACCAGGGTTCCCCAGGTATGTTCATCTTTCTGGTTCATAAAATAGAGATTAATATTAATGGGAAGTTAGCGCTTATTTTAGCATATCTAAAAAGGGGAAGAAAAAAAACTACAAACCTGTAAGCCGGATTCTGTTTCTGCCCCGGCAAAGCCGGGACAGACTGCTATCATTTATCTGCGACAACGTTCGCACGTTGTCTGTATCTGCCTACCCTCGGTCATCGGGCGAGCAGCCCTCAGGCGACCGTATACATGGCATTTCAGCACGCAAGGTTTACCCGCACAAACAGTTACCTGCCTGCACCGTGGGCTCTTACCCCACATTTTCACCCTTATCTGCCGAAGCAGACGGTTATTTTCTGTGGCACTTGCTGTTCCCGGTTTGCACCAGGCCCCACCCGTTAGGTGGTGCGTTGCTCTGCGCTGTCCGGACTTTCCTTCCCACTGAACAAGTCAGTGAAACGATAGCACGGTTTGTAGTTGAGGCGCGAAGGTAAAGAAAAATATTACCTAAATGTTATTTCTGTAGCACCATAGCCATATTTTGCATGATACTGGTTTACAAAACTGGCTACTTCCGGTGTTTGTTTAAGTACCTGGTGAATTTCATCCCGTAGTTTTCCTTTGCCCACACCATGAATAACAATCAGGTTATGCTGGTGATGACTGATGGCCAGTTCCATGTAACGCTGGAATGCATTGAGTTGTATAGCCAGAATAGCAATATTGCTCAACCTTTTCCAATTTTTCTCCAGTGCTTCAATGTGCAGATCCACTTCCGTTTTGGGCGTCAGCGATGTTTCCGGTTGTAATTGGATTTTACTTAAAAGACTGGCAAAATTTCCGGATCCCAGTGTAGTAATAGGCGCCTTCTTTTTGGCGGATTCCACTGGTGCAGGAGGCTCCGGCTCTTTTTCAGGAAATTTATCGAACAAAGGATACGTAATTGTAGCCTCTTCTTTAATACGCAACTGCTCCAGCTGCACAAACATTTGTTTGGGCTTTATTTTCCAGGTCTTTTGTATGGAGGTGGCCAGCTTGGGTTGTGGCTCTTTCAGGAAAAAAGAAAATTCAAACCGCGGGTTATCATTCAGCGATTCGAATATCAGATCAGCCAGGTAGAAATTATTATACGGCTGAATCTCATTCTTTATTTCCAGATCCAGCTGGTTGTTCAGCCAGATCTGAAAATAAAAACGCATGGCATGTGGCGTGTCGTTAAACAGGTGAAACTTCATCAGTTTCACTGTTTCATCCAGGCCATCCATCTGGTATACCGGCAAAACAGACAGGAACATTCCTTTGTCTGTTTTAAATACTTCGTACTTACTTCTGTCTACTTTAATCTCGTCCCCGGGGATCAGTTTGGGTTTATCTTTCACCAGCTTTTGCTGGGTGAAACGATGGAAATATGGGAAGTCAATCTGGTCGAGATATACCGGGAATGATGTCCCGCGTACCTCTATCATCACCATATTATCATTCACAACGTCTACAACCGTTCCTTCTTCTTTTGAACTCAACAGCAAGATGCTGTCGCCTATTTGGTATTTCATAATTGCATTCTTCTGAAATACAAAAATAGAATTTTGAAGGGATATGTGTGGAAGAGATTTATCAGACGGGGTATTGCATATGAATATCACCACGATAACCCTTACTCAGCATACTTACGGCTGCGTACTTTTTCGGGGTGATTGTGCATGTACCTGTCTACAGAGATACGGCCACTGCCCTCAACAACAAATAAAATTAGCAGACAGAGTACCAGCACTGTTAATGCCATAGGCGGATACACATTAAATAAACCGGAAGGAGAATGCACCAGGAAAACGGCTCCCAGTAATACCGGAATATTCGCGATAGCGCAGAATCTGGTGAGCAGACCCATCGCAATAAATAAACCACCAACAATATGGGCAAATACGATATAATGCCCTAACATTACGGATATGGCTGCCAGGGCAGGTTTCTGACTAATTGTGGCCACCAGCGCGTCTCTGTTCATGACAAACAAGACACCTACGGCCATCAGAAATATTCCCAGCAGTATACGTACGGCACTCAGCCAATTGGGGCTATGTCTGTCACCCCAGTGTTCAACCTGTTGTAGCATGTTCATAAAATATAAATTTTAAGATCAAAGAGCTACTATGAAGTTACGAAATATAAAGCGGAATGCACCAAGCCATTGTGGCCGGCATAACAACGTATAAACTTCGCTGTTATGCCGGCCACAATGGCTTATATCCTGTATTTTATGCTTTTTTACTGAGTTTACTGTGGGTATAGCTGTAAGCGAAATAAATGGTGAGCCCTAATGCGAGCCAGATAGAGAAAACGATCCAGTTCTTCAGGGCTATTTCCGTCATCAGGTAAAAACAGCTCAACATCCCCAGCACCGGTATCAGAGAGAGTTTACGGGTAGCAGAGAAAAAGGTGATCAACACCGTTACCACCACAAATATGTAGAAAGGAATGTTGTGTTTCCATACTTCCCAGCCACCTTCCATAGAAAACTTAAGGAGAATTTCCTTATGGAACAACACCACCAGGCCTATTACCAGGGCGGGAACAATAATCTGTCCGTTGATATAGGGCAGCTGAAAACGCTTTACGGCAGCCTTTTCTTCTCTCGGCAATATCAACACACCGCCACAAACAAGGATAAAAGCAAACAAGGTACCTATACTAGTAAGATCCGTTACAATGGTCAGGTTCAGGAACAATGCCGGCACACCTACTAAAATACCAGTAATGATGGTAGCATAGGAAGGTGTCTGGAAACGCGGGTGAATTTTGCTGAAACGCTTTGGCAACAGCCCATCCCGGCTCATGCTCATCCATATACGTGGCTGACCGATCTGGAACACCAGCAATACGCTGGTAGTAGCCACCACCGCACTGATGGAAATAAGGTAGCTGATCCATGGTAAATGTACCTGGTCAAAAACAAAAGCCAGGGGATCATCTACCTTTAATTTATAAAAAGGGACCATACCCGTGAGTACAAAAGAAATCAGGATATATAATACCGTACAGATGATCAGGGAATAGATCATACCCTTGGGCAAATCTCGCTGCGGGTTCTCACATTCTTCGGCGGTAGTACTGATGGCGTCAAAGCCAATATAAGCGAAAAATACGGCAGATACCCCCTTCAGCACACCAGAGAAGCCGTTAGGCATAAAAGGGTGCCAATTCGCCTTATTTACGTAAAAAAAGCCTACTGCAATCACAAACAGGATCACCAGTATTTTGAGCGCCACCATAAAATTGGCACTACGTTTACTTTCCTGAATACCTACATAGGCCAGGTAAGTCACCAGCACTACAATGATAAACGCGGGGAGATTGAGAATAATGGGGATACCAGCAATATGCGGTGCAGCCGCTATAATAGCAGGGGTAGCGCTGTCGTAGTTACTGGCCAGCCAGGAAGGCAAGCTTAAACCCAGTCCTCCCAGCAGGTTATTGAAGTACCCGCTCCAGGAAATGGCCACGGCAATATTCCCGATGGCATATTCGAGGATCAGCGCCCAACCGATTACCCAGGCGGCGAGTTCTCCGAAAGTAACGTAAGAGTAAGTATAGGCGCTGCCCGATACTGGTACCCGGGAAGCAAATTCTGCGTAGCAAAGGGCAGAGAAGCCGCAGGTAACAGCAGTGATAACAAATAGCAATGATACCCCCGGACCACCATGAAAAGAGGCCTCCCCGATAGTGGAAAAAATACCGGCGCCAATAACGGCGGCAATTCCCATCGCGGTAAGGTCTTTCACCTTTAGTACCTTATGCAATCCTCCTGTTCCATGACCGTCTGCCAATCCGTCTTTGGCATCTTTTATAATTGTGGCAAGCGATTTTTTTCGAAACAGCGAATTTGACATTGGCGAAGGAATTACGTGTTACAGTTGTTTTTAAATTTACTAAATATACCATCTTACCCTGCTAAAAATAAGAATGCTGATTGCGCTGATTAAATCTCTCAGAAAAAATCAGTGCAATCAGCATATCATATCACTTCATCCTGAATAAGACAAGCGCGAATATAATGCGATTTTAAATACAAACCTTATTGCTGACGGTTTAAGAGGTAGTTAGCCAATTCCATCAACGCCGTTTTGCGGTTAGACAGCACCGCAATGCTGTCCAGGCTTTGAAAAGCAAGCTGTTGGAAACGTTCTTTTTCCTTTTCTGCCCACTCATCTACCTTACAACTGCGGAATAACGACAGTACCCGTTCTACTTTATCGGCCGGAGAAGTTTCCAGGAGCATTTTTAATTCTGCACGCTCTGTTGGATTACACAATTCCAGCGCCTTCAGCAGCAGGAAAGTCTTTTTATTCACCAGGATATCGCCCCCCTGTTGTTTACCGAATTTCTCCGGATCTCCGAATGCATCCAGGTAATCGTCCTGGATCTGGAAGGCAATACCGATATTTTTACCGAACGAGTAAAGATGCTGTTGATTTCCGTCACCAGCGCCGCCGATGATAGCGCCCAGCTGTAAGCTGGCAGCCAGCAACACAGATGTTTTCAGGCCAATCATATGGACGTAGTCATCATACTTTACTTCTTCCGCTTCCATTCCTTCGAAGTCCATATCCAGTTGCTGCCCTTCACAAACTTCAATCGCGGCTTTGTTAAAAACAGCGATGATTTTTTGTTTATAGTGTGCATCTATTTTATTCAGGTGTTCATATACATTGATGAGCATCACATCCCCTGCAAGGATAGCAGCCGGTTCGCCATATACCGTATGTACGGTAGCCTTACCGCGGCGGAGCGGGGCTTTATCCATGATATCATCATGTAATAATGTAAAATTATGAAAAAGCTCTACTGCACTGCCCACTTCCATGACATCCGGATGCAGGGTATCAAATAACTCGTTTCCCATCAGGCACAATACCGGCCGTATTCTTTTACCGCCGATATCCAGGATATGGGAGGCGGCATTATATAACTTACTGGGTTGTTCCGGAAAATGTTGTTTCTCAAAATGTTGACTAAACTGCGCTGTTAACTCCTGAAATGAATGCATCACTGGTGGCTCGTATTTTATTATTTACTTTTTCTTTGACTTGCTTTTAGCTGCCGGTTTCACCACTGCTTTCTTTGCAGGAGCTGACTTGGTGGCTGCCTTTTTAGCTAGTGCTGGTTTTGCAGCTACCTTCTTAGCCGGTTTAGCGGCTGCCTTCTTAGCTGGTGCCGGTTTTGCAGCTACCTTCTTAACTGGTTTAGCGACTGCCTTCTTAGCTGGTGCTGGTTTTGCAGCTACTTTCTTAGCTGGTTTAGCGACTGCCTTCTTAGCTGGTGCTGGTTTTGCAGCTACTTTCTTAGCTGGTTTAGCGACTGCCTTCTTAGCTGGTGCTGGTTTTGCAGCTACCTTCTTAGCTGGTGCCGGTTTTGCAGCTACCTTCTTAGCTGGTTTAGCGACTGCCTTCTTAACCGGTGCCGGTTTAGCGGCTACCTTCTTAACTGGTTTAGCGACTGCCTTCTTAGCTGGTGCCGGTTTAGCTGCTGCTTTTTTGGCTGGTTTAGCTACCACAGCTGCTTTCTTAGTGGGTGCTGGTTTAGCGGCTGCTTTTTTGGCTGGCTTGGCTACCACTGCTGCTTTCTTAGCGGGTGCTGGTTTAGCGGCCGCCTTGGCAGGTGTTTTAATCGCCGGAGCTTTCGCCGGTGCTGACTTTTCAGTTGTTTTAGCTTGCACTGCACTAACCAACGCTTTCACAGCTGCTACCTTAGCAGGTGCTGGTTTTTCAACCGCTTTTGCCGGAGCTTTCACTTCTGGTGCTGCTGTTATCTCTTTTGGAGCATCGGCTGCTTTTTCAGTAGCCGGTGCTTTTTCTCTCCATTTCTTTTTCTCTGGTGGCGCCGCTGCTGGTGATACGGGAGCAGGAGGAACCGGTGTTACCGGTACCACATGCGTTTCCGCTACTACCTGGTCTACCACCGGTACTGGTTCCGGCTCACGTCTGGACACCTGTGGTACATTAGATACGCCGTTAGCGCCCTGCTGCCATGGTTTATTAGATGCAGACTCACCACGATGTTTTTCTTTCTTCTTCTTACGATCATCGCGGCGGTCGTCACGGCGATCATCCTTACGGTGATCTTTACGGTCATCGTGACGTTTAGGCTGGAATTCAGCCCTGGCGGTGCCGGTACCTGTCAGCTCATCTTCCAGATCGTAATCCAGTTGACGTTTAGCCAGGTTGGCGGCTACTACGCGGATACTCACTTTTTCGCCTATACGAAATTTGCGGCCGGTGCTCTGACCTACCAATGCGTATTCTCCTTCGTTATATTGGAATTCTTCTCTTTTATTCAGGTTATGGATGCTGATCAGGCCTTCGCACTTGGTATCCATGGTTTCTACCCAGAAACCAAAATGTGCCACACCACTGATAACCCCTTCAAAGGTGTTACCAATAAACTGCTGCATATATTCTACCTGCTTATATTTGTTACCGGCTCTTTCAGCTTCCATGGCTTTGCGTTCCATTTCAGAGCTGTGCTTACATTTCTGTTCCATCTGCTTATCCGGCCTTACACTGTTGGCCAGGCATTCTGCCAGTACACGGTGTACCAGTACATCTGGGTAGCGGCGGATGGGAGAAGTAAAATGGCAATAGTCTTCGAAACCAAGACCGTAGTGGCCCACATTATTCACTGTGTAAATAGCTTTGGCCATGGTACGGATACCCAATGTTTCCAGCACCGGCTGTTCCGGCTTGCCTTTCACATTCAACAACAGGTTGTTGAAGGACGTAGCGATGCTTTCAGGTGTACTGAGGTCAAATTTATATCCGAATTTACCGGCAAAGAGCGCGAACACTTTCAGTTTTTCCGGATCCGGCGTATCATGTACCCGATACGGGAAAGGTATCGGTTGTTTATTAATTCTTAATTTACCTACATATGCCGCAATGGTTTTATTAGCCAGCAGCATAAATTCTTCGATCAGTTGGTGTGCTTCTTTACTTTCCTTCACCACAATGCCAATAGGCTTGCCTGTTTCGTCCAGTTTAAAGCGTACTTCCTGTGAAGAGAAGTTAATAGCGCCATGAGCAAAACGTTGTGCACGCATGGTTTGCGCTATTTTATTCAGCAACAGCACTTCATTTTTGAAGGGACCGTCCTTGCTTTCAATGATCTCCTGTACCTCTTCATAGGTGAAGCGGTGATCAGAGTGAATAATCGTGCGGCCAATCCAGTGTTGTCTGATTTCTCCTTTCTCATTCATCTGGAACATGGCGGAGAAAGTCAGTTTATCTTCATGCGGACGCAGAGAGCACAGTTCATTGGAAATTTTCTCTGGCAGCATCGGCAGTACACGATCCGGAAGATACACAGAGGTAGCGCGTTTATCCGCTTCCTTGTCCAGTTCTGTGCCGGGCAATACATAATGACTCACATCAGCGATATGAACACCGATTTCATACTGTCCGTTTTTCAGCAGGCGTATAGAAATAGCATCATCAAAATCCTTGGCATCCACCGGATCGATGGTCATGGTCAGGATTTTGCGGATATCTTTACGTTTGGCAACTTCTTCTTCTGAGATATTTTCCTGGATGGTGTTCAGTTCTTCCAGTACTTCTTTGGGAAAGCTGAGCGGGAATCCTGCTTCGATGAGGATTTCTTTCATGGCCAGATCATTCGTGTCGCTGGCATCGAGAATTTCTACGATCTCTCCTACCGGTTTACGTGATTTTTCTCCCCAGGCCACTATTTTCACCACGGCTTTATCGCCGCTTTTAGCACCTCCGAGGGAGTTGGCTGGAATGTAGATATCCGGCATAAACAATCCCTTTTCGGGAATGAGGAAAGCAAAACTTTTGCTTACCTGCAGGGTACCTGTAAATTCCGTTTTATTTCGTTTAAGGATGTCCGTTATGATGCCTTCCATCCGGCCTTCGTTGCGCGCTGCTTTTAGCACGTCTACCAGCACTTCATCTTTATCAAGGGCAGTATGCAGATTCTTCTGCTTCACCATGATGTCCTTTGTCAGGCCGTCTACAATCACAAAGGCCATTCCTGACCTGGTCACTTCCAATATGCCTTTAAAGGTTTTCTTCTGGCTACTATTGTTGTTATTGGTGTTCGGGGTGGAGTTGTTGTTACTGCCTTTTTTATTTTTCTTTTTTCTACTCATGTTAGTCGTAAGTTATTATTGACCAGGGACTGGCAGATGCCGGCCTACGTAGTCAAAAATAAAGTTATTAAATAATGCTGCCTCGCCAAAGAGAAATGAAATCTCCACTGGCATAACAGTAATCTGCAGGTTTTGTTCTGCCAGCACTCCTTTGAGCAGATGTAATCTTACCGCATCTTTTTCTGTGGTAATGACAATCTTTTCGGTGCCGGGTAACTCGCTGCATTCTTTTTTGATTTTTTCAATATCCTTTTCAGTATAATAGTAATGATCGGGAAAAGACAAGAGGTATACCTGTTCGTAACGTCGTTTCAATTCTTCGAGCAATGGTTCGGGCCTTGCTATACCGCACGCCAGCAATACGGTTGCTGATTTGGGGATTTCCACCGGTTGATGGGTAATCATATCGGACAGGGCGCCGTATTGCAAGGTAGTGAAAAAGAGCCGCTGATGTGGCAATGGTTTAATTTCTTTTTCCAGGGCTACCTTCTCCCCCGCGCTCATGGCCGGCGGACACTTCGATACGATAATACAGTCTGCCCGGTGATAACCGGCACGTCCTTCCCTTAAACGGCCGAAGGGCACCACATGATCGCGGGTAAACAGGCGGCTGTAGTCGGTGATCATAATATTCATGCCCGGCTTGATGGAGCGGTGCTGGAACGCATCATCCAGCAGTACCACCTGGGTATCCGGTTCATCCCCCAGCAGCTGGGGAATAGCCAACATCCTTTCCTCTCCCACACATACCTTTACATCCGGAAATTTATCATGAAACTGCATGGGTTCGTCCCCGATATCGGCGGCTGTGCTTTTTTCATCGGCCAACAGGTAGCCGCTGGTACGGCGGTTATACCCCCGGCTGAGGGTGGCCGTTTTAAAATAATCTTTCAGCAAACGGATCAGGTATTCTACGTGTGGTGTTTTACCGGTACCGCCTACAGAAAGGTTGCCCACAGCAATAACCGGTAGGTCGAATTCTACCGCTGTCAACAGTCCCTTATCATAAAAACGGTTACGTAGCCACATCACAAGGCCGTACAGCAGGGAAAAGGGATATAAAATAAAACTAAGATATCTGAGCACTGTTGTTTATTTAAATTGATAAATATGATCCGGGGTCACTACCGTTTGTAACGGGATATCCCAGGCATCGGCGTCTTCAATCTTTTGAATGGGTTCAAACAGCGAAAGGCCGATGGTACGCACTCCGGGGCCACACTGTTGCAGGAAACGATCATACATTCCTTTGCCATAACCTACCCTTTGACCCTGCCGGTCGAACGCCAGTAAAGGTACAAATACCAGGTCTATATCGGCCGGCTGTACTACTTCGCCCTGATCCGGTTCCGGAATGCCGAACTTATTTTTTACCAGTATAGTATTGGTTTTCCAGAGATGGTGGGTCATTTCGCCCGTTTTCATATCCGACCGGGAAAGCACCCATGCCATTTGCGGCTGTTGTTCCCGCAACCATTTTACCAGGGGCCAGGTATCTACTTCTTTTTTTTCGGAGATGGGAAGAAAAATATGTGCCATCCGGCTACGACTGTAGTCCAGCTGCCGGCAATTTGCCAGCAGGCGTTCATTCAATGCCAGGGAAGTATCATCGTCCAGGTTGAGCCGTTGCTCCAGGAAATGTTTTCGTATATCCTTTTTCGTGGTCATGCCATTAAAGTATGCAGCGAGGATGTCAACAACTGTGCCTGTTGTTGTACAAATGCCTTATCTACATGTTCTGCCAGCGGGATACGGCCAATTTTGGGATAGCCACTCCATCTTACAATATCCTCTTCATTACTGTGGTGATCTCCGCTAAAAACCCACCCAATAACGGGAACGCCTGTATGTTGCAGTATACGTGCAGTCAATAATGCGTGGTTAATGCTTCCCAGGTAGTTTTGCGCCACTATCACCACACGGGCCTTCAGCGCTACGATGAGGTCCAGGGTAAAAACCGACTCATTGACAGGTACCATCACGCCTCCCGCACCTTCCATCAGCAAAGGACGCCCCATCGGCTGGTATTCGTCTGCCAGCGCGAGAATCTTCGTTATATCTATCGTCGTATTTTCCAGTCGTGCTGCCAGGTGCGGGGAGGCAGGTGCCTGCAGACGCCAGGCTTCCGGGTGACAAACTGACACCGGATTGGACAATAATGATAGCACCGTATCCGTATCTGTACCTTCCATCAAACCTGTTTGTACAGGTTTCCAGTAATCTGCCGTTAACGCTTCGGTAATACAGGCAGATGTGAGGGTTTTGCCTACACCGGTACCTATGCCGGTGATAAAAATTCGTTCACTCATCGGGGCAAAGATAATAAGAAAGTGTGGAGGGGATCGCCTTCGGCGATTGTCTTTTCTCCCGGGTAAACTGATTTTGAGGATTTTGATTGTTCTAATAATATTATCCTTTTGAAAGAGCTTTTAAAACGAAGTAAGTACTTTTCTAAAAAGACCTTAAAAAAAACATACAAATCAGTTAATCAGTTTAATCGGGAGAAAAGACAATCGCCGAAGGCCATCCCCCGGTTCCACGCGTATCAATGCAATTCCTTATTTTCGTAACTATACAACCTCATTTTTTATGAAATATTGTGATAACATACTCGAAACGATAGGAAACACCCCGATGGTAAAGTTGCACCGCGTAACCGCTTCTCTCCCATGTACCGTCCTCGCCAAGGTAGAATTTTTTAACCCGGGCAACTCTATTAAAGACCGCATGGCCATAAAAATGGTGGATGTAGCAGAACAGAAAGGATTGCTGAAACCAGGTGGCACCCTCATTGAAGGCACCTCCGGCAACACCGGTATGGGCCTGGCGCTGGCAGCGATTATCCGCGGATACAAATGTATTTTTACGACCACCGATAAACAATCCAAGGAAAAAGTRGATATCCTGAAAGCTGTAGGTGCAGAAGTAATTGTATGTCCTACCAATGTGGAACCGGAAGATCCCCGCTCCTACTACTCTGTATCAAAAAGACTGGCCACCGAAGTACCCAATTCCTTTTACGTAAATCAATACGATAACCTGGCTAACCGGGAAGCTCACTACGAACAAACCGGTCCGGAAATATGGGAACAAACGGAAGGTAAAATTACCCACCTGGTAGTGGCCACCGGCACTGGCGGCACCGTTACAGGTACCGGGAAATACCTGAAAGAAAAAAATCCGGACATAAAAGTATGGGCCATTGACAGCTATGGTTCCCTGCTGAAAAAATATTTCGAAACCGGCGAACTGGATATGAGCGAAGTATATCCTTATATCACGGAAGGTATTGGGGAAGATTTTGTGCCGGAGAACTACGATATGAAAGTGATTGATAAGTTCGAAAAAGTAACGGATAAAGATGCTGCTGTGATGGCCCGCCGCATCACCAAAGAAGAAGGCATTTTTGTTGGCTACTCTGCCGGATCAGCTATAGCAGGGCTTATACAGCTGAAAGAAACATTGAAGCCAACAGACCTGGTGGTGGTCATCTTTCATGATCATGGCAGCCGTTATGTAGGAAAAATATACAATGATCAGTGGATGATGGAACGCGGATTCCTGGATGTTAAAACAGTAAAAGACGTAGTGAACAGCCGCCGTAACCAGCCACTGGTCACCATTAACGCCGATGAGAAAGTGAGCGAAGCGATTGCCCGCATGAAAAAATATGACATAGAACATATCCCCGTTGAACAGGGCGGAGAAATCATTGGCGCCATTTCTGAAAACGGTTTATTCAATCGACTGATTGATGATGCCAACCTGAAAGATGCACTGATCAGGCAAGTGATGCAGTCGTCCTTCCCGCTGGTAAGCCAGGATACGCCTATAGAAAAGCTCTCCGTTTACATTAACCGGGAAAATGGCGCCGTGCTGACGAAGGACGATAGTGGCAACCACCACATTGTTACCAAGTATGATATTATCCAGGCATTAGGCAGATAGCAGCCGATTGTTATTTTTTTATAGAGATGTGGCTCATGTGGGTAACATCTCTATAAAAAAATACTTACATAATCACCTTTACATGATTTTTACCGATCAGCTAAACAGACAGATAACACTTGAACACCCGCCACAGCGAATCATTTCACTGGTGCCTTCCCAAACTGAATTACTATATTCGCTGGGGCTCGATCATGAAGTGGTGGGCATTACTAAATTCTGCGTACATCCGTCCGCGTGGTTCCGGAAAAAAACACAGGTAGGCGGTACCAAACATATACACCGTGATAGAATTGCGGCGTTATCACCGGATCTGATTATTGCCAACAAAGAAGAAAACCTGGCAACCGATGTGGAGCCGCTGATGGCCGATTACCCGGTATGGGTCAGTAATATACAAACGCTGCAGGATGCTTATGACATGATCACCGGTATAGGCGCTGTAACCCACTGTTCATCCACTGCAGCCACTTTGGTGACACAAATAAAAGCTGGTTTTGCCGCGTTGCCGGTACGTCCCGTTCCGATTCCCACCGCTTATCTCATCTGGCGCGATCCCTGGATGGTCGCGGGTGGCGACACTTTTATCCATGAAATGCTAAGTGCCTGCGGTTTGCATAATGTATTTGGCGAACAACTTCGTTATCCTGCCATTACCCCTGAACAGCTGTCCGGAAGCGGCTGTGAGTTGCTGTTATTATCATCTGAACCTTATCCTTTTAAAGAAAAGCATATGGCCGAATTGCAGGCCATTGTGCCACATGCACGTATTGAGCTGGTAGACGGGGAAATGTTTTCCTGGTATGGCAGCCGATTACTGGAATCCGCGGCTTACTTTTCTTCCCTTAACTTTTAAAGGCAACCTYCCGCTTTCCATTTGCGTAAACAGTTTATCGATCAACTAAAACGCATTTCTATGGAAAGAAGAGATTTTGTTTCCAACATTGGATTAACACTCGTATTAGCCTGTACAGCAGGTTTGGCAGCTTGCAGCAAAGGAGGTGGCGGCTCCGATACGCCTCCCCCTCCTACTGGTGGCAATCCCAGGCTGTCACTCAACCTAACGTCCGACCTGCCTAACGTCGGCGATTTTAAAATATCCAATGGCGTTATTATTATCCGTACCAGCGCCGGTAATGCAGCAACTAATTTTGCGGCGCTCTCCAGTACCTGTACTCATCAGGGCTGCACCGTAGCTAATTTCAACAACGGCACTAAATTAATAGAATGCAATGCGCCTTGCGGTCATGGCAGCCGGTATAGCACAACCGGCGCGGTAAACACCGGGCCAGCTACTGCTGCATTAACGGCGTATACTATTAAAGTGGACGGCAATACATTAACCGTTAGTTAATGCGTTTGCAGGAAATTTAGTACCCATGCGGCAAAAGGAGCAGTACGCACCACGGTATTATGATCTCCTTCTACGGTGCCATGCATACCTGCCGGCATCATCGCTGCCAATGATCCACCGGTATCATTATCTCCGTCTTTATCTCCTCCTATGACCAATACCGGTTGTTGCACCTTGGCCAGCTCCTGTGGTGAAGTGGCGGGTTGGCCAAATTGCATCAGTGCCAGGGCGCGTTGATCCAGACCGGCCTTTTGAACATTTTTTACCATGGCCGCCAGCTCCGGTACCTCTTTTCCGGAAAGGGCTTCATAAAATAACTGCCGGCGTGGCCAGGCCGGATCGGTAAAGGCGGTGCCCATCCCTCCCATTACCGCACAACGTACGCGGGCATCGAGCACCAGCAAACGGGCTGTTATAATAGCTCCCCGGGAATAGCCTACCACCTGGTAGCTGTTCAGCCCCAGGTAAGTGATGAGTCCCATGATATCTTTAGCTTCCGCATCCTGCAGATAGGCGGTACTATCGTGCGGATGATCTGAAGCGCCATTTCCCCGGAGGTCCAGCGTAATTACCCTGAAGCCATGTAATACCAGCGAATCGTATAAAGCTGTTTTTTTCCAGGACTCACCATCTGTAATAAAACCATGCACTAATAATACCGGTTGCCCTGTACCTTTTACGGTGTAGTGAATCCGGGTACCATCAAAAGAAGTATAGTAAGTAAGCGAATCGTTTGCATTCCCACCAAACACGGTAGCAGCGGGTATTTGCAGAAGCGCCCATATAAACAGGGTTAGACATGATTTCATGCTGATGCGGGTTGAGATCGGGTAAAATACATTTTTCTGTTGGTAGATTTAATACATAAGCACTTACTTTTCGCTATAAATCTTCTATTTAACTCCTTATATTTGCTTTCCTAAAAAATAAAACACATATCAGAGTATGGGAAAATACAGAGCTGGCGTATTATTCGGCGAAGAGCTGGATGCGCTGTATAACGATGCCAAAGACAACGGATTTGCTATGCCTGCCGTGAATGTTGTGGGAACTAACTCCGTGAATGCGGTACTGGAAACAGCTGCTAAAGTAAATTCACCGGTAATTATACAGTTTTCCAACGGTGGTGCACAATTTTTTGCCGGTAAAGGCATGCCAAATGATAAGCTGCAGGCGAACATTGCAGGTGGTATCTCCGGCGCCAAGCACGTACATGAAGTAGCTAAATATTATGGTGTACCGGTAGTATTACATACTGACCACGCTGCTAAAAAATGGTTACCATGGATTGATGGTTTGCTGGATGCGGGCGAACAATACTTCAAGCTCCACGGTCAGCCACTGTACAGCTCTCACATGCTGGATCTGTCTGAAGAACCAATTGCTGAAAACATCGAAATTTCTCATAAATATTTTGAGAGAATGAACAAGCTGGGTATGTCCATCGAAATTGAGCTGGGCGTAACTGGTGGTGAAGAAGACGGCGTGGATAATTCCGGTATAGATAACTCTAAACTGTACACACAGCCTGAAGAAGTAGCTTACGCTTACGAAACTTTATCTAAAGTAGGTCCACGTTTCACTGTTGCCGCTGCTTTCGGTAACGTACATGGTGTGTATACGCCTGGTAACGTTGAGCTGCGTCCGGTGATCCTGCACAACAGCCAGGAATTTATCCAGGAAAAATACAAAACTGCTGCTAAGCCAGTATACTATGTATTCCACGGTGGTAGCGGTTCTCCTAAGCACCAGATCACAGAGGCACTGGGTTATGGCGTTATCAAAATGAATATCGATACAGATATGCAGTGGGCATTCTGGGAAGGTATCCACGATTTCTACGAAGCAAAGAAAGATTATCTGCAGGGCCAGCTGGGTAACCCCGAAGGTGCTGACAAGCCAAATAAAAAATACTATGATCCACGCGTATGGCTGCGCAAAGGTGAAGAAACCTTTGTTAAGCGTCTGGAAGAAGCATTCAGAGATCTGAACTGTATTAACAGAAACGCATAATAAATAGCTATCAGCCATTAGCTACCAGCTATTAGTAAGCGGAGACAGGAGCGAATAATATTAAATTATCGCTTTTGTCTCCGTTCTGTTTATTAAGGGCTAAACGGTAATAGCTAAAAGCTTTTCCCTATATGTTTTTGGCTTTATACGATAATTCGTATCTTGCACCACTATTTTCTAATCTAATAGTAAAATATGTCAAGCTGGTTTAAGCGAATTAAACAAGGCATCTCTACCACCACCAGTGAAAAGAAAGAAGCACCGGATGGTTTGTGGCACAAGTGTCCTAACTGTAAAAAAACCACCACTGTAAAGGATCTGAAAGAGCATTTCTATGTTTGTGATAAGTGTAATTATCACAACCGTATTAACTCAGCAGAGTATTTTGAGATCATATTTGATAACAATCAGTTCGAGGAACTGTTCCCAAATATATACCCGACGGACTTCCTGGGCTTTAAAGATCTGAAGCCCTACAGCGACCGGTTGAAAGATGCACAGAAGAAATCGGGCCTAAAAGATGCCATGACGGTTGGTGCCGGCAAGGTATTAGGCAACGATCTGGTAGTAGCCTGTATGGATTTCAACTTCATCGGGGGCTCTATGGGATCGGTAGTGGGTGAAAAAATTGCCCGTTCTATTGACTATTGCATCGTTAACAAAATGCCGCTGATGATCATTTCCAAATCCGGGGGTGCCCGTATGATGGAAAGCGCTTTTTCGTTGATGCAGATGGCTAAAACGGCTGCCAAGCTTACACAGCTGGCCAATGCCAGACAGCCTTACATCTCTTTAATGACCGATCCTACTACCGGTGGTGTAACCGCTTCCTACGCAATGCTGGGCGACCTGAACATTGCAGAACCGGGTGCACTGATTGGTTTTGCAGGTCCGAGGATCATTAAAGAAACCATTAAAAAAGACTTGCCTGCTGGTTTMCAGAGCGCTGAGTTCCTGCTGGAGCACGGTTTCCTGGATTTCATCATGGATAGAAAAGAACTTAAGACGAGGTTGGCTAGTTTGCTGACCATATTTAAAAACTAGCTGTTAGCTTTAGCTGTTAGCCCTTTTGTATTTCAGATAAACATCTCTGAATACTGACGGCTAACAGCTAAAAGCTAAAGGCTTACAGCTTCATAAATGGCAGAATTAAAGAACAGATCGGCATATTTCGAGTACGCAATAGAAGATAAATATATTGCCGGGATGGTATTGCTGGGAACGGAAATTAAGTCTATTCGTGCCAATAAAGTGAGTTTCAATGATTCATTCTGCTATTTTTCCAAAGGAGAATTGTTTGTAAAAAGCTTGCATATTGCCGAGTACACCCATGGCACCTCCTCCAACCACGACCCCATACGTGAACGCAAATTGCTGCTGACCAAGAAGGAATTAAGAAAAATTGAAAATAAAATCAAAGAACGCGGCTACACCATCGTGCCTCTGCGTATGTTTATCACAGATAAAAGTCTTGCCAAAATTGAAATAGGTGTTGGTAAAGGAAAGAAACTGCATGATAAACGCGACTCCATTAAAGCCAGAGAAGCTGACAGAGAACTCAGAAGACAATACAAATAGGCAGGAACGGGGCTGTAGCAGGCAAACATATCCTTATAAAATTAATCCCCTTGAAAAAGTTATTATGGAGGCAGCTACTCAGTGTAGCCGCCATTTTCCTTTACACCTTCTTCCTTTCCTGCAAATCAGGCGAAAAATTATATAATAAAGGCAGGTACGACGAAGCTGTTAATGCCTTCGTAAAGAAGCTGCAACGTAAGCCCCAGGATGCTACCGCTACCCGAATGCTGCCAGATGCTTATAAACAGGCCCAATTACAGCGGGAAGAACGGGTGAATGCCTACCTGCGTTCCAATAACGACTTGAAGTGGGAATCTGTACGTAATGAATACAGGGCGTTGCAAGGCCTTTATAACAGCATTCATAAATCCCCTGCTGCCCTTAAACTGGTGCAACCAAAGGACTATAGCGATGCCATTACAGGAGCCCAGGAAAACGCCGCAGAAACGCGATACGACAGGGGCATGTCACTACTGGACAAGGGTGATAAAGCCAGTGCACGCCAGGCATATGAAGAATTTAGCGCTGCCCTTAAGCTCATCCCCAACTACCGCGACACCAAACAAAGAAAAGATGAAGCCTATCAACTGGGCGTTATCAATGTAGTAGTCAGCGAAATTGAGGTGCGCTCTCCTTATTACCAGTTCTCCGCAGACCAGTTCCGGGACTATCTCGTCAGAAACCTGCAACAACGCAATATTAACCAGTTTGTGCAGTTTTACGATGAGCGTGTGGCCCGCAATGGAAATCTCCGTCCTGATGAATATATTGAATTGCGCTTTTTTGATTTTATAGTAGGACAAACCTACGTAGATCGCATCCAGCGCGATGTTTCGAAAGAAATTATCGTAGGTACTACCAAAGATACCACCGGGAAAGAAAGCAATGTTTATAAAACGGTAACGGCTACTTTGTATATAACCAAAAAGACGGTTGTATCGAAAGGACTGCTGGACTATCGCATTACCAATACCAGTAACGGGCAGTTGCTGCGAACAGACCGCATTCCGGGAAGCTATACCTGGCTGAATCAGTTTGGTACCTTCCGTGGTGATGAAAGGGCATTAAGTGATGATGATAAACGGCTCATAGGTGGACAGGATATGCCACCACCCCCTCCTTCTGATCTCTTTATGGAATTTACCCGGCCTATTTATGACGTATTGGCCAGGGACTTGCAAACCTTCTACAATAGGATTTAGCTTTTAGCCATTAGCTTTTAGCTTTTAGGAAATGCAGCGGAGAAGATAATATGTTAATCTCCGCTGCATTTCCTAAAAGCTAAAAGCTAATGGCTAAAAGCTACACCAGTTGCTGTTTCAGTATCGGCAAGAGCTGATGCGCCGGCACTACTCCGCTCTGACGCCAGATCAATTTCCCATTACGAAAAAGCAGTAAGGTAGGTACGCTACTGATCTGCCATTGTGCTGACAACTGCTGGTTCTTATCTATATCTATTTTAATAATCCTCAACTGATCTCCCAGCTTGTCTTTTACCTCTTTCAGAATGGGTGGTACCATCTGGCAGGGGCCACACCAGGTAGCAAAACAATCTATTAATACAGGGGTGGAAGATTGTAATATTGCTTGCAGATTTTCCATAGCACACGTTTTAATTGCGGATACAAATTACGTACCTTTTTGAAGATCAGAAAATATGGCATATATTACGCATATACTATTCTAATATCTGTCACATCATGAATTCGTTATCGTCCATTATTTACCTGGTCTGGTTTCTTTCTGAAATATTACTACATCGTATTCTCCGTGGCGGCGATAAGGCCGACAAAAAAAAGCAGGACAGAGGCAGCCTGGCATTTATCTGGATCGTAATCATTGTGTTTATAAATATCGCGGTGCTGGTGTCTATTAAAACACACTATTATATTATGCAGGGGCCGCTCATGAATCGTATAGGCTTATCCGTTATACTGCTGGGTATGTTGCTTCGCTTTATATCTATTGCACAGCTGGGACGGTTATTTACCGTGGTGGTAACCATCCGCAAGGATCATCATATCAAAAAAGACGGTTTGTACGGTTTACTACGGCATCCCTCCTACGCCGGTTCCCTGCTGTCTTTCCTTGGGTTTGGATTATCTATCAATAACTGGTTGGGATTGGCGATTGTGTTTATTCCGGTGCTGGCAGTTTTTATTTACCGGATGAATATAGAAGAAAAAATGTTGACCGAGCAATTTGGTGAAGAGTATACAGACTATATGAAACATACCAGCAGAATACTGCCCTGGATTTATTAAAATATAGGAACGACATAATTTAAAATGGGCGGTATCAAAATATGATACCGCCCATTTTTTATGTAATCGCCGGTGGTCCAATCCCGGCATTTGATTTTAGTTATTGAGATTGGGATTATTCTGTATTTCCGAAATCGGGATGGCAAACAGGTAATAATTGCTATACGGCGTAAACGCTTTGCCGTCCGGCTGTTTCAGGGTAAGATGTCCCTGACCGGCTACCTGTAAAAAAGTACCGTCTGCCCGACGTACGTTAATAATACTGTCTTCCCCGGTATAGGAAAGAAACGGCTTCCTTACTACGGTGCCGCCTGTACGAATAATATCAGACAGTGCAAACCCTTCTCCCCACAGCTCTTTTCTTCTTTCCACCAGGATAGTATCCAGCAAATTACCACCGCCTTTGTATGTAGTGGCATTACGCGCAGCACGCAGTGCATTCAGCGCCTCGGCACCTTTACCGTTATTACCGTTACGGGTATAAGCTTCCGCTTCTATCAGGTACATTTCTGCTGAACGCATCAGCACCAGGTCGCCTACGAGTGCAGTAGCATCACGGAAACGGAATTTCTTGTAGCGCAGGTAGCCTTCCTGATCAGGTAATGTATCCCAGTCAAATAAACGGAAACGTACATCTGCACTATCAAAGAAATTTTGGAAGTAAGGATCGCACATAAAGCTCTGGTAGTAAGACGCCGGCGTAGATACATCCAGGAAATGGAAATTATAACTGGCATTGCTCTGGTTAGGCGTCTGACCATGTCCCCAGATCCATTCTACGTTATTCAGGTCGCTGAATCCTTTATTATAATCGTCACCAGACATCAGGGAATAACCACTGCGCGCTGCTACCGAAGCGGTAATAGCTTGTGTCCACTGATGGTTGTAGAGATATGCCCGGGCCAATAAACCATTTGCTACATTCCCGTCAATCTTCCATTTCTGGCTCGGATTGCGCTCATAATCCTTCAGCAATGGTAATGCCTTCTCCAGGTCAGCAATCACCTGTTTATATACATCTCCGATGGTAGATTTAGGTTTTCCCACAGACGTAGCGGTAGTAGGCTCCAGGTAAATGGGCACTGCTTTTTCGGTACCGGTTCTGTTAAACTGATAATAAGAAGCAAGGGTCAGGTAGCAGTTGGCGCGCAGGGCATATGCCTGGCCTTTGATGCGCTGTTTTTTAGCGTCATCTCCGGTAGCATTATCTATTTTCGCGATGATATTATTACAGTTATCAATCACCTTATAGAGGATGGTCCAGAAAGCGGTTACACGGTTTTTGGTATTATCTACCATTTCGGTGAAACCATAAGAGTCCCTCAAACCATATGATTGTGTTACGGCAATATCACTGCCCATGGCATCGCTGGTCAGGTGAATGGATTTGTAACCGGGAACGGCATATGTAAAAAACTCTTCAAACATATAAGACCAGGTACCATTCATCACAGTTTCCACATTATCTACGGTATTGAACACCTCATCGTCTGGCACAGCATTAGTAGGCTTGGGTTCCAGGAAGTCCTTACTGCAGGATCCCAGCACAAGAGCAGCGATGATGAATATAAAAAAGTTCTTTTTCATGGTCTTGATTTTTAGAAGCTCAGGTTAATACCGGCAGATAAAGATTTGATAGCCGGATAGCGATAGTAAGTAGTACCTCCAACGGATTGCTCAGGATCCAGGCCCTTATGATTATATAAGGTGAAAAGATTTTCTCCCTGTACATAAACGAGTACATTGTTAAGATGTGCTCTCTCCATCAGTGACTTAGGGAGATTATAGCTCAGGTTCAACGTTTTCAAACGGGCGTAGCTGGCGTCATACAAAAAACGACTGGAAACGGATGTCCAGTTGGTTTGAATGGTAGTCAGCTTCGGTACATCTGTCTTCGTATTTTCCGGAGTCCAGTGGTTCAGCATTTCTGTACCGAAAGACCGTCCTGCAGAGGTTCCGGTGCCTAACAGGAACAGATAATCCTGGTCGAGTACTTTTCCACCTAAACTATAAGCAACCATAAACGACAACGAAAATCCTTTGTAGTTGAAGGTATTGGTGAAACCACCATACACATCCGGCAGGGAGGAACCTGTATAATACAGCGATGCGGAACTATAGGTACCAGTTGTACCCTTGGTACCATCTGCATTGGTAACATACCATAATGGTAAACCGGTCTTCTCATCTATACCGGCCCAATCGCGGAGCCAGAAATCATAAATAGATCTTCCTACCATCAGCTTTTTAGTGCCGCTGATAATTTCTTTTTGCGGTAATTCCGTCACCTTATTTTTATAATGGGTCGCATTGAAATCCACTACCCAGCTAAAGTCCTTTGTCTTTACCGGAACACCATGCAGGGTCACTTCATAACCTGTATTTTTCAGTGCGCCGATATTCTGTGCGATCGATCCATAGCCCAAAGAAGGAGGCAATGGTTTCAGATATAACAGGTCTTTGGATTTACGCTGGAAGAATTCCAGGGTACCGCCGAACCGGTTATCGAACATAGAATAATCCACTCCCACATTCAGATTCAGATTGGTTTCCCATTTCAGGTTCTTGTTATAAAGCACTCTGCGATAAGTACCACCTTCTCCCAGGTTACTGTTTACTTCCAGCAATGGAAGATAGTTGTAGTAAGAACCGAGGTTATCATTTCCCTGTGCACCGTAGCTGGCACGAAGCGTCAGCAGGTTAAGCCAGCTGCTGTTTTTCAGGACCTCTTCTTCCGTAACTTTCCAGGAAGCGCCTACAGACCAGAAAGTACCCCAGGCGCGATCAGGTGCAAAACGGGAAGATCTGTCGGAACGAACGGATCCTGATAAAAAGTATTTTCCCAGGTAGTCATATTCTGCACGGCCCAGGTAACTATAAAGGTTATACGTATCTGAATATCCCTGCAGATCTTTGATCAGAGAGGCATCAGACAGTTCATCAAGACCCAGCAGGGAGAAACCTGAACGTGTACCATCCATGAAGGTGTTGGTATATTTA
Source organism: Chitinophaga sp. 01L420 (assembly GCF_056399985.1). Taxonomy (NCBI): domain Bacteria; kingdom Pseudomonadati; phylum Bacteroidota; class Chitinophagia; order Chitinophagales; family Chitinophagaceae; genus Chitinophaga; species Chitinophaga sp. 01L420. Next base: position 53,336 of record NZ_JBFTSK010000017.1, on the reverse strand, counting down.
TAGGTTTCCTGTCCTGCCAACAGGTTCAGGTGATGCTTTTCATTGAATGTTTGCTCGTAAGTAAGGATGTTATTGAAAGTCCAGCTGAAAGTACGGGTAGATACTTTTTCTACTGTACCTCCTACTTCCGCATCAAAACCATACACCGGGTTGGTATAATCATGTTGATTTTGGGCGGTATAATCTGCGTTGTAGCTGGTTTTAAACTTCAGCCCTTTCCAGATAGTCGCTTCTCCAAATACACGTGCGGACACATCATCTCTGGTGTAGTTATGCTTATCTATGGCAGAAGTTCCTACCAGGTTACTGTTGGTATTGGCTGCGCTGGGGCGGTAACTACCATAGTCAAATATTTTGTTCCCTTTAGCGTCCAATATATAAGCGCCTGTAGCCCGATCCCGTTGATAAATAGGATAAAAGCTGGCCATGAGGCGACCGTAATTCACGTAGTTATCTGAGCGGCTGTCTTCTGAAGGAGGCGCCTGTTGGTCGGAGTGTGCACCACTCACGTTCAATCCAACTTTCAGCCATTTCTTGGCGTCTAATTCTACATTGCTGCGTACATTATATCTTTTAAAACCGGAGGCCAGGTAAACACCCTGATCATTGAGATAACCGCCGGAAATATAGTACCTGCTTTTTTCGGTAGCGCCACTGATGTTCAGATCGGCTTGTGTACGATGTCCGGTGCGTTGCATCGCATCATTCCAGTTATCATCCCACAATGTTTTAGCGCCTGCCACCAGTTTACCGTCTGTGCCTACCGGTTGAGGAAATGCGGTTCCGTAAGGGTTAATCCCAATTCTTCTGATAAGACTGCTGCTCGCCTGTGTAGCGGCGGTTGCGGGAGACTGACCATTGGTTAAACCGGCATTACGGAGTGCTTCCCAGTACATTTGAACGTATTGATCGGTGCTTACTTTTTCATAATCCTTTACGGCTCTCTTGGAGTAGCCCTGGCTAACACGTGCATCTATTATAGTACCCTGGCCCCGGCCTTTTTTGGTAGTGATGATAATCACCCCATTCGCCGCACGGGAACCGTACAATGCACTGGAGGCCGCATCCTTTAACACGCTGATAGACTCGATATCGGATGGATTGATGGCGCTGAGGCTACCACCATAAGGTACTCCATCCACCACATATAGCGGATCAGCAGAAGCGTTGATAGAACCAATTCCGCGAATACGGATGGTGGCATCAGCACCTGGCTGCCCGCTGCTGGAGGTGCTTTGCACACCCGCTGCCAGCCCCTGTAATGCTTTGGTGACGCTGGATACTTGTCTGTTTTCCAGTTCAGTGCCTTTGATCTGTGCAACAGAGCCCGTATAAGAGCCCTTCTTAGCAGTACCATAAGCTACTATTATTTCTACTTCACCTAAATCCTTTCCGGAAGAACGAAGTGCAATATTCAGCGGAGTATTGCTGATCAGCACTTCCTGTTGTTCCATACCGATAAATCGGATTTGTAAAGTAGTGGCTGCAGGATCATTGATCTGCAGTTTAAAATTTCCATCTGCATCACTAACGGTACCACTGGTGGTACCTTTCACTACCACAGAAGCACCTGGCAAAGGTGTATTGTCTTTTGCAGCATAAACACGTCCGGTAACGGTTCGTGTTTGTGCCCATACTGCTGTTGAACTGAATAATAGCAGTAAGAGGAGTAGTCGATGTAACATAAGTAAAATGTTGAATTGAGCAGTGATTGGTTTTTCCTGGCAATAAAAATGCTACACCTGTATTTAAACAGGCTTTACAGCGTTGAATTCCATTGTTGATTTAATACCGGTACAGTCGGAGTTCCGGGACAGTTAATGATCGTTGTAACCTGCTTGCATGCGACTGGGCTAAGCAGATAAAAATTTTCTTTTGGTTTAATTAATGCAACAACAATAGTTGTAAACAGTAAATGGTTGGGTATATTTCTCCATAAGCTTTTTCTTTAAAAACAGTTCCAAATTTATTATCCTATAATTCCTATAGACTAGTGGGCCGCAAAGCTATCATCTTTAAGAGATAAAAACAAAAGAATTGTTAAAAAAGTTGAAATAAAAATAACACATTAAAATTAATGTACAAGACAAGACTGAAATTTCTATGAAAAAAATATGATGAACGGTTAGCCTCCCTTGTGTATTAAAAGGACAATAATAACACCGGAAGTAGTGAGGGTAATATTAGCCACCGCATAAGCCACTGTATATCCGAGCGCAGGCACTTTACTATTCAGGGCGTCCTGCACCGCCAGCAAAGGGGCAGATTCATCATGCGCGCCCGCACAGGCGCCAAGACCTATAGCCGGATGGAACTTGAATACATATTTAGAGAGAAACAGCGCCACTACCATTGGCAACAGGCTTAGTACCACACCCGCCAGGAAAAGCGTTACGCCTTCTTCTTTCAATCCTTTTAAAAAGCCTTCACTGGCACTTAGTCCAACGATGGCAATGAATACATGTAAGCCCAGCTTGGTGAGTACCCATTGGGAGGCAGCGGGAATATAACCAAAACGGGGATGGAGACCACGTGCCCAGCCAAATACCAGACCGGCAATCAGTGCACCACCGCTGGTACTTAGTTCTACCGGTACATTACCCAGGCGTACACTGAGACTGCCAAACAGTGTACCTGCCACGATACCAGCTGCGAGATAAACGATATCTGTTTCCACGCCACCCCGTTCCTTATAGCCTAGCACCGCCACCGCTTTGTCCAGTTCCTGCTGAATACCTACCATTTCTACCACATCTCCTTTTTGTACAATGGTGTGTGCAGACAAAGGCATTTCGATACCGGAGCGGGTGATTTTGCGTACGCTGATGCCATGAAATTCAGGATGCCGGGTAAATTCCTTCAGTGGTTTATTATTAGCCGCCTTATTGGTGATAATCACTGAAGCTGACTGCACGGGAAAAGTCAGTAATTCCGCATCTGCCACCTCTTTACCCAGTAAGGATTCCGAAGCAATTGCCGCAGAGCGTTGACCACCGATGGCAATAATATCTCCGGGCTTAATGATAAATCCATTACTGGTTTCAAACAGTTTCCCGCTTCGTCTTACCCGCAAAATGTACAACAGTCTTTTTTTGTCATGCAGCATCTCTTCAATCTCACCTACCGTTCTGCCCTCTCCCGCCAGCTCTCCGTTGACGAGGTAGGCCCGGAACGCCACGTGATCATAGGCGTTGGTGATATTCTCCTCTCCTTCTGCACTGGCTTCCGATACCTTCGCTTCCAGCTCTTTGGTTTCTTCAATTAACTTTGCCCGGCTACCAGACATAAACCAGGGACCAATCACAGAAAGAAACCAGCTGGTGCCGGCCGTACCAAAAATATAAGTGACTGCGTAGGCGATTGGAATCTGGTTGACCAGGGTTGTTTTTTGGTCATCATTCAGATCCAGTTCATTGATGGTATTGGAAGCAACCCCTATAATAGCGGAGCAGGTATTGGCACCTGACATTAAGCCAGCGGTGGTACCGGTTTCGAAGTGCAGCAAAGAGGCAATACCCCAGCAAAAGAGTAAGCTGCTGCAACATACAATAAAGGAGAATAGTGCAATAGGTAATCCATCTTTTTTCAGGCCCTGAAAAAACTGGGGGCCTATACCATAACCTGTACAAAACAGGAAGAACAGGAAGAAGATAGATTTTGTTTCAGAAGGAATACTAATATGAAAACTGCCAATGGCAATACCCACCAGTAATACACCGGTTACCGTACCCAATGTAAAGCCTTTGATGTGTGCTTTCCCGATCAGGTAGCCAATAAGCAGGGTAAGCATCACCGCTATTTCAGGGTATTTCTGCAGCGTGTCGATAAACCAGGTGAGCATAATGAAATATTAAGTTTGCGCTTATATTACAATTATGATCACCTCTTGGTTCGGAAGGAAGAAGCTTATTCTACATCAATCCACTTTCAAATCCCTCATCAATCAGCCAGTCGCCGCTGTCGGCAGCCTGTGTAGCCAATTCATCACAGCGGTTATTGAACGGATTGCTGGCATGCCCTTTCACCCACTGCATTTTTATTTTATGCTTTTTATATAAGGGAATGAAACGTAACCAGAGGTCTTTATTCTTTTTGTCTTTAAAATTAATTTTTACCCAGCCCCATAGCCAGCCTTTTTCAATACTATCTACCACGTATTTGCTGTCTGTAAAAATAGTGACTGCCACGCCCTCTTTCTTCAGGGCTTCCAGTGCTACAATCACCGCCAGGAGTTCCATCCTGTTGTTAGTGGTTTTACGATATCCCTGCGATAATTCTTTCCTGATATTTCCCCATATCAGCACAACGCCATATCCTCCCGGGCCAGGATTGCCGCGGGATGCACCATCAGTATATACTACCAGCTCAGCCATGTTCATTTTTAAAGAAGCGCTAAGATAGATTATATTGGCATAAAGCGGAAAGCAGAAAGCAAAAAGCTATTGAAGCGAAGATAATAGCGAATAACGCTTAAAGTATCCGCTTCAATAGCTTTTTGCTTTCTGCTTTAAGCTTTCCGCTCTTTCTACACCTGAAACACACCAACATTAAATGCCTGTTCTACCGGTGCGTTGTTAGCTGCTTTGAGACCTTCCGCAATGCGCACCCGGGTGTCTGCCGGGTCGATGATATCATCTACCCACAGGCGGGATGCCGCATAATAAGGAGTGGTTTGTGCGTAATACTTATCTGTAATTTCTTTCAGCAGGCGGGCTTCTTCTTCCGGTGTAATCACCTCTCCTTTTGCTTTGAGAGATGCCACCTGAATCTGTAGTAATGTTTTGGCTGCCTGCTCTCCTCCCATCACCGCTATTTTGGCGGAAGGCCATGCATAGATAAAACGGGGATCATAGGCCTTACCACACATGGCGTAATTGCCGGCGCCATATGAATTACCTATGATGATAGTTATTTTGGGTACCACGGAGTTGGCCACTGCATTCACTAATTTGGCGCCGTCTTTAATAATTCCGGCGTGTTCACTCCTGCTGCCGACCATGAATCCGGTAACGTCCTGCAAAAATACCAGCGGAATTTTTTTCTGGTTGCAGTTCATAATAAAGCGGGCAGCTTTATCGGCGCTGTCGTTATAGATAACGCCACCCATCTGCATTTCACCTTTGCGGCTTTTTACTATTTTACGTTGATTGGCCACAATGCCCACCGCCCAGCCATCAATGCGGGCATACCCACATAAGATGGTTTTGCCATAATCCTGTTTATACTGATCAAAGGCAGATCCGTCTACCAGGCGTTCAATCACTTCCAGCATATCGTAAGGACGGGAGCTGTCTACCGGCAAAACGCTGTCCAGGTCTTCTCCTGACTTCAGCGGCATATGAGGTTCAATCCGATCAAATCCCGCGGTAGGCTGATGTCCCAGCTTACTTACAATGCGCTTTACCTGGTCGAGGCATTCTTCATCTGTTTTAAATTTATAGTCGGCTATACCTGAAATTTCTGTATGTGTAACGGCGCCGCCTAACGTATCCGCATCTACGTCTTCGCCTATCGCTGCTTTTACCAGGTAGGGGCCTGCGAGGAAAATGGAACCGTTGCCTTCTACCATCAGTACTTCATCGCTCATAATAGGCAGATACGCTCCACCAGCAACACAGCTGCCCATCACCGCTGCAATCTGTGTAATCCCCATGGCACTCATCCGTGCATTGTTGCGGAAGATGCGTCCGAAATGTTCTTTATCCGGAAATATTTCGTCCTGCATGGGCAGAAATACACCAGCACTATCTACCAGGTAGATCACCGGCAGCCTGTTTTCCATGGCAATTTCCTGCAGGCGAAGATTCTTTTTGCCGGTCATCGGAAACCAGGCACCTGCTTTCACCGTCATGTCATTCGCTACAATCATGCACTGCCGGCCACTTACGTAGCCTATTCCGCCTACAGTGCCTGCTGCAGGGCATCCACCATATTCTGCGTACATATCATAAGCTRCAAAAGCACCTATCTCTGTAAACGCAGAATCCCTGTCTATTAAATAATGAATACGTTCACGGGCAGTCAGCTTGCCGCGCTGCCGTACTTTCTCCAGGCTTTTCTTTCCTCCGCCCTGTTCTATTACTCCGAGGCGTTGTTTCATGGTGCTGATTGCCATCCGCATAGCATCTTCATTTTTGTTGTTCTCCAGTTGCTGCTGATCCATAACGATGGTTTTTTTATATTCTTTAAAAATAAGGGAAAGAATTCAGTAAATTCGAATTACGACATGGCTACCGGCCTTTGTCTTACCCACATTTAGATGATTATTATGATTAAAGGGGTTATATTCTTATTTATACAGCCGTACACCGGTTATGTAAGTACCCGTTTAAAAGAGACAAGGATATCTTTTAAAAAATAAAATCCGATCGTATGTCGTTAACGGAACATTTAGCCGCTTCACTGGAAAACCTTTACAATGGACAGCCCTGGATTGATGTTACCTTTTCCCCGCACCTATCCCGCATTGATGCGCGACAGGCAGTAAAGACGTTTGGGGAATCAAATAATATCTGGGAGATTGTCAATCATATCATATTCTGGCATCAGCGTGCGCAACGTTTTATGCATAACGAAGCCCCCGAGCAGGACGGAGATCTGCCGGATTTTTATATGCCTGAAAATCATGGAGAAGAAAACTGGCAGGCCACCATACACCGGCTGACGCATTCTTTTGAGCAGATAGCCACCACGATCCGTAAATTTCCGGAGAAGGAATTGTTCGATACTTTTCCCGGCACAGAACACATAGCTATCTATTATCTGCAGGGACTGGCAGAACATGATGCCTATCACCTGGGGCAGATTGTATTGTTACACAAATACGCTTAAAACAAATCCATATCATAGCGCTGTTCATACAGTTGTTGACCCCATAGCTGCAGGTATTTTTCACCTGTTTTGCGGAAGCCTGCATTTTTATAAAGTGCAATCGCCGTTTCCTGCATACTGGTTGTCATCAGGTATACTTTCTGATAATCTTTCTCCCGGCAGAAGACAATGGCTTCCTGTAATAATTTTTTACCCAATCCTCTGCCCCGGTAGTCCGGGTGTATCAGGAACCAGCGAAGCTGCGCCAGGTGCCTGGAAGAGCCCAGGATAGCTACAGATCCCACGATCTGATTATCTGCTATCGCCAGGAAGATGCGATCCTTGGCGGGATTATAGGTAGGTAAAAATTCGTAGAATGTTTTACATACGTATGCTTCGAACTCCAGGTTGTACCCCGATTCTTTCGCATACAGGTGTCCATGCAGGTAAATGAGGTAACCCACATCCCCTGGCTGGAGGTTATAACGGATATGGATATCCGAAACGGTTGCTCCTTCCCCGGCAGACAACACCTGTTGTATCGTTTTCATGGCGCCGGATACTTGGAGCTGTTGCTTTTCAGCCAAAGGGGCTATCAGGTGCTGAATTTCTCCGGTAGACTTTTCTTCCAGTCCTGCCAACAGTTTTTTACCGGCAGCGCTGAGGTGCAGAAAAAACGTACGGCCGTCGGCGGTAGACTGCTGTCTGTTCAGCCAACCGTTCTTTTCGAACTTCTTCAGCATGCGGCTGAGGTAACCACCATCGATCTTTAAAATATTAATTAACTCCCCTGCGGTGCATTTATTGAGCTGCCCGATTTCATAAATGACCCTTACTTCAGAGAGGGATAAGTTACTTTCCAGTATATGTTGATTGAGCAATCCGATCATGCCGGTGTAAAAGCGGTTAAAGCTTCGGATGTCGCTGACTACGGGAGATTCGTTGGCCATAGGTGATTGTTTTCCAGACAAAAGTAAATAAATACTTGACAAAAGCAAATTTATTATTTGCCTTTGTCAAGTATTTATTAATGGCCATAATTTGCCCTTTCCGGTGGTCTTTTATTCCGTTGACGATCTGTTACCAGGTGAATCGTGGCGTGCAAAACATTCGTTAGCGTGCTGCAACCGGAGTGGGCGCAACAGCCCGTCCGGTTATTGAAATCCCCTTCATCCGGTATCACCGGAGATGGGCTACGGCCGTTTTGATTTCAGGCGGCTGAGCGTTTCCTGGGAAATATTCAGGTAAGAGGCCACTAACTTATTAGGGAGCCTTTGTACGATATGCGGATTTTTGTGCAGTAGTTGCTGGTACCTTTCTCCGGCACTCTGGGTGATAAAACTCATCAATCTCCCGGTGTTTACCACGTAGGCATTTTCAAGGTAGTGACGATAAAATTTCTCCCAGCCCGGTATGGTATCCAGCAGGTAATAAAAATCGTTACGGGAGATGGCCAGCAGTTGACCCGGCAACACTGCCTGGATGAATTCATGAGAGGGCTGTTGGCCAATAAAACTCATTAATCCGCTGACAAAATTATTCTCAAATGCGAGATAGCGGGTAGCTTCCTGTCCGTTTTCATCCAAAAAATAAACCCTTACACAACCGCTGCCGACAAAAAAGATATTTTTAGCCACCTCTCCTTCCGCCAGCAGCAGCTGATTGCGGACCGTTTTCAGCGGTTTGAAATGAGACAGTATGACGCTGAGTTGCGCATCTGTTACATTTACTTTGCTGAGGATGTAGGTGGTGAGCTGTTCGTACATACTTACATGTTATTACGGTGTGCCTGCTTTCTCAGCACCAAATATATTAATAATGCGGCGATCGCCACCAGGGTAGTTGCCACCAGGAATACCACAGAGATAGCGTGCGTAATAGTTCCCTGCCGGATGAGCAAAGCAAATACAGCTCCCAGTACAGCCGTTCCCGTTATATGACCGGTAGTGCGCGACAATGATAACAACCCACTCATCAATCCCCGCTGTTCTGGTGTTGCCAACTCCATCACCGCTGTATTGTTGGGTGTTTGGAAGAAAGTAAGTCCTACCTGAATCAGCCCGATGCGCCATAAAAAGCCAAAGATACCCTGTTCAGTCCTAAGACTGCTCATCGCCAGGCAACCAGCCACCATGATGAGTACCCCTGCCTGCATTACTTTACGGGCATGAAATTTATCGGCCGCCTTACCTGCAAACACACTTAGCACCGCGGTCACCAGTGGACCAAATGACATCAGCAACCCTGTTTGTAATGGGGTATAATATCCTTCATTTGTAAGGTAAAATGGTAATAGTACCACGGTTGCCATGATGACGGTATACACCAGCCATGCAGCAATAAGACTTGCGCTCAACAAGGGATTACGAAACAGTTGCATGTTCAGAAATGGCTGGCTGACCTTTTTTTCGTAGCACACAAAGAGTACGCTGCCACCGGCAAAACCAGCCAGCAAAATCAGTACCGGCCCGCTTAGCAGCCCCTGATCCTCCATCATGGTCATGCCCATGCAATAGCAAACCAGTACCCCTGCAAGGATCAGCATCCCGGTCCAATCAGTTTGCTGCGCTCCCGCTTTGGCCACCACAGGTACGTACCGGCGCACCAGCGCATATGCCAGTATACCCAGCGGAATATTCACGAGAAACATAGACTGCCAGCCCAGCGTAGATACAAGGATGCCGCCACAGGTAGGGCCGGAAGCAATGCCCAGGGGCACCATCATTGTAAGCCATCCCATTGTTTTGCCCAATTGTGTTTTAGGTACCAGGTCGCCCGCAATAGCAAAGCTGAGTGATAAACAAAAAGCGGCGCCAACACCCTGCAAGCCCCGGAAAACGATCAGCGTACTGATACCCGGGGCCAGGCCACAGCCAAGGGAAGCGAGGGTAAACAAGCTAATACCAAACAGGTATAATTTCTTTTTACCAAAGATGTCTCCCAGACGGCCGGCACCGGCAATCAGTGCAGTAAGCGGCAGCATGTAACTAAGAACCACCCATTGTGCCGCCGCAAAAGAAGCTTGTAATTGTTTCGTTAATACCGGTAATCCAACGATGACAATACTTGTATCCAGGTTTACCATAAACAGGATCAGTGAAATTCCTATCACTGCTGCCTTCACCGGCCATGGATGGGGTTGAGGCGAATCCGCCACTGGCGGAGCATTCATTGTTAAAACAGACATATCATATTTTTTGATGCCGCAAAGATGACTTTATCCGCTTCCCTGAAAATTGATCCATGTCAATAAATGAGGGAAGCATTCCCTTCCCGCCGGAAGACAGGAAGATCATTATCTTTGCCTCTTTGCAGGAAAGTAGTATCTTGATCAAATTTGATTTATGTCGCCAGGTTTATTATTCTCATTCGTCGTTGCCTACTTTGTAATTCTCTTAGTAGTAGCATGGTACACGGGTCGTAATTCCAACAATGACTCCTTTTTTATCGGTAACCGTAACAGTAACTGGATGCTGGTTGCCTTTGGTATGATAGGTACTTCCCTCAGCGGAGTTACATTTGTAAGCGTACCGGGAGCCGTAGGAAAAGATGCCTTCTCTTACATGCAGATCACCCTTGGATATTTCATAGGATACATCACCATCGCCTATGTATTGATACCATTGTATTACCGGTTACAGCTCACCTCTATCTATAATTACCTGGATAGTCGTTTTGGCAACCGTTCTTACAAAACAGGCGCCTCCTTCTTTATTCTTTCCCGCACCCTGGGAGCTACCGCCAGGTTGTACCTGGTAGTAAGAATATTACAGGATGCTATTCTTTCCAGCTTCGGTGTTCCCTTCTGGCTTACCACGCTGATCATCCTGTTTATGATATTGCTGTATACCTATGAAGGTGGTGTTAAAACCATTGTGTATACTGATACTTTACAAACTACCTGTATGCTGGCAGGACTGGTGATTTGTGTAGGATTTATGCTGCATACCATGCACCTGAACCTGGGAGAAAGTTTCACCGCCATGCACGAGAAAGGGCTGACTACCATCTTCAATACAGATCCGGACAGCAAACTCTTTTTCCTTAAACAGATTGTGGCGGGAGCCTTCATCACCATTACCATGACCGGTTTAGATCAGGAGATGATGCAGAAAAACATCTCTGTAAAAACATTAAAAGATTCGAAAAAAAATATGGTATCGCTGGCCTTTATTATGGTGATCGTAATTGGGCTGTTTCTTTTCCTGGGTGGTTTACTTCACTTATATGGTGCCCAGCAGCAGGTAACTGTTACGGGAGATAAATTATTCCCGGAGCTGGCATTGCATCATATGCCGCCCGTGATCTCCGTTATCTTCATCATTGCACTGATCTCCGCGCTGTTCCCCAGTGCAGATGGTGCTATGACGGCGCTGACCTCCTCTCTTTGCATCGACATCCTGAACATGCAAACGAGAACTGACTGGACAGAAGAACAGAAGAAAAAATACCGTCAGCGTATACACCTGATGATGGCATTTATTTTCCTGCTGTTTGTGATGATATTTGAGTGGGTGAATAACCAGAGTATGATAGGTGTGATTCTTAAAGTAGCCACCTACACTTATGGTCCGTTGCTGGGGTTATTTGCCTTTGGTATTTTAACTAAACGCCGGGTAAACGATATGCTGGTACCGATAGTATGTGTGGCTGCTCCCCTGCTCTGCCTGGTGGTTGATCTTAATCAGTCTGCCCTCTTCGGCAGCTTCCAGATAGGATTGGAATTACTGATTATTAATGGATTATTTACCTACCTGGGATTGTTACTCATTTCCCGTAAAGCATAATTTCAAGTACTGCTGCTATGCCTTCAACAGCATAGCAGCAGCTGTTATTTACGCTTCCACAGCTACTTCTACTGCCTTTGTTTTGCTCAGATGATGTAACTCCAGTATCGTTGTTTTCCCGTTCTCACTTTCCCGGTACATTGGTACAAATTTGCGGTTATGCAAAATTTCCTGGTAGGTGTAAGAGGTACGCTGTATCACGGTATTAGCGTATACATCATTAAATCCTTTTACGGTTACATATAGTTCCACATCTGCCGTTTCCAGATCCTGTGCAGAAAATCCAAGCAGGGGGCTGTTTTCATCAATGGGATGCACCACTGTCCAATTCATTGATAATGTTTCTACCATCCTCCTCTCCAATGGCAGCGTATAAAATTTATATACCGCATTGCCATTCTCCTGTATCTGCAAACCCAGTGTTACCAGCACTTCCACATTGGTGAGCGTGTGATGTTCTTTGTAGGAAGCAAAGCGGAACATGAGGGCTGTTTTATCCTGGTAAGGAGCAATGAGTGCTTCATCGCTAAACAGCAGATGGGCCCGGGGCTTCGAAAACCGGCCATAGATAAGACCTGTAGCCACCGCAAATGAGAGGAAACCCGTCATGGCCTCAATTGCCGCTACTAGGTTTACACCATCTCCTACGGGGTTTACCCGGCCGTACCCTACTGTGGTAAAGGTTTCTGTGCTGAAGAAATAAATCTCTTTAAATCTTTCCCAGGTTGTTTGACCTATAATACCCTGGAATTGTGCTGCCCCTAACCACCAGTATATACCGGAATACAGCAGGTTGATAGAAAAATAAAAAAGCAGGATGACCACGCCAAACTGCCAGGCCGGCACGTTCAGCAATGCATGATAAATATTGAAACGGTGCATAAAGGAACGTCCTTCACGACGTATATTAAAACTCCCGTCACGATTGATAAAACGACCGCCGTAACCATTTGCATTCACGCCAAATCCGGTGTCGTCATTTTGTCTGGAAAAAGGGTTTATTCTTTTCAGAAGCGCCATAAGATCGATAATTATGGCATAAAGGTAAGAGAGAAAATCATGCTTGCCATTCAACCAAAAAATAAATATTTTATTAAAAAATATCCCTACTTTATTACCACCTTAATTCAGTCTGTTTAGTATACCCATTTTAAAACCTTCCCTAAATTTCATGTTATGCATTTAACCAAGAAGATCCCGTATTCATTGACGTTGCTGGTTGCCCTAATGACTGTTGCCTTCTCCGCCCGCTCCCAGAGCTACGTGTGTACGCTGATTAAAAACGGGCAACTAACACCGCCATCCGGAAGCGGAAGTCCCACTATTCAGTTTCACACTATTTCTTTTGCCGGAAGCGGTAATGATGCTACAGGGGTCAATGCCTTTGGGGGATATTATACATCGCCCTATAAACTGGCGTTCAATCCGCCTAATGAATCGATTACAGTAAATCTCTATTTCATTGATGTGCCTTATGGGTATCACTACTATGTAAGTGCATATGTAGATGGGGTGCTGGCTTATAAAACGCCTATGCAATTTTATTATCCGTCTATGGGTTCCAATGTACCTGTAATATTGTCGCCTGTTCCCATATCCGGCAGCGCCAGTACAGTAGAGATAAGATTAACAAATTCCTGATCCTTGTAAAAGGAAATTTATCTGACTGGTTAAGGTTAACAAAAAAAGGTTGGCTTTTAGCCAACCTTTTCCTCAAAGAAATTTATTTACAATCACCATCCGGTGTACAAACTTGTCCTGATAAGGTTTCCAGCTCTGTTACGGATTGTGTTTTCTTCCATTCTCCATATGCCTGCTCCAATGCCTGCGTAAATGCATCTACCGGTTGCGCGCCGGATACGCCATACTTACGATCCAGTACAAAAAACGGTACCCCTCTGATGCCTAGCTGCTGTGCTTCATTCACATCATTATTTACAGCAGCGGTCAGGTCGCCGGATTTCAATACCGCAGCTATTTCGGCTTTATCCAATCCTATTTCAGTACCGAGTTCCAGCAGGGTTTCGTGATTGCTCATGTCTTTGCCTTCGGTGAAGTAGGCGTAAAACAGGCGTTCTTCTGCCGCGTCGCCCAGCTGGTGCTTTTTCGCCAGTTGAATCAGGCGGTGTGCGTCAAAGGAATTAGCGATGACAGCTTTATCGAAGTTATAGGTGAGACCGGCGTCCTTAGCGGTACTGGTCATTTGTTCGTGTACCGTCAAAGACCATTCACGGGACTGCCCTTTTATTTCTGCCACATAATCGTATACATCCTTGCCTGGCTGAGATTGCAACGCAGGATTCAGTTGAAAGCTCTTCCACTCTACGGTGACGTTATCTTTTCCCGGAAATTGTTCCAATGCTGCTTCAAACCGCCGTTTGCCTATGTAGCAAAACGGACACATGATATCAGACCATATTTCTACTTTCATTATATTTTATTTAAGATCCAGCTGCAAAGTTAATATATTTGCTATCAAAAAGTAACCAGTTTCCTTTAAGTAAGTGCTTTACAAGAGGTAACCAACCTATATGCAGATGAAAACAGAAGAATTAACGATCAATTGTGGTAAAGAAGTGGAAGGGAACAGCCACAGCGACTGCCATAAAGTGATTATGCCGGTCAGGGATGCACTGGATGTGATCAGTGGTAAGTGGAAGCTACCTATTATCATTGCGGTGTCCAGGGGGCATAAACGTTTCCGGGATATTGAACGCAGCATTCCTAAAATCACGTCTAAAGTATTGTCTAAAGAGCTGAAAGACCTGGAAACACATAAGCTGGTGAAGCGTACGGTATACGATACACAACCCGTATCCGTAGAATATACCCTGACGCCCTACGCCGCTACGTTAGACAGCGTTATCATTGCCTTACAGAAGTGGGGCATCCAACACAGAAAAAAGATATTGGGGAAATAGCACCTACACCGGTATGCGCTTTTTTTCTATTCTTCCGAAATTTTCAATACAATTTTTCCTTTTCCAGGGCCGCCGTTTTTGCTGAACTCCTGCGCTGCAGCGGCCTGGGATAATGGCTGGAACACGCGGCGGACATATGGTTTGATCAGGTCTCTTTCCAGCATTTTATGCACTTCTTTCATGGCCGCCAGTGTTTTAGTACCACCCCATACGGCGCGGATACCGGCAGCAGTCACCTTTTCGGGGTCAGGCATCTGAACAATACAAAGTAACAGTCCTCCGGGTTTCAGCACTCCCATGGAGCGTTCTGTGGTATCTCCTCCTACTGTATCAAACACGATATCTACTGAGTGTACCTGCGTTTCAAAAGGCGCGGCTTTGTAGTCGATCACTTCGTCGGCACCTAATGCGGTCACAAAAGCGATATTCTCTGCGCTGGCGGTTGCGATCACATAGGCCCCGGCGTTATAGGCCAGTTGTACTGCGAAATGGCCCACTCCACCTGCGCCGGCATGAATCAGGATCCGTTGTCCCTTTGTCAGTCGTGCCACATCGAACAATGCGCCCCAGGCTGTTTTAGCGCCGCCCATGGCTGCTGCCTCCTCAAAGGAAAGATGTGTGGGTTTACGAAACAACAGTTCTGCCGGGGAAATAGCATAGGCAGCATAGGAACCATCCACAGCGCCATAAACTTCATCTCCTATTTTCTTACCAAATACACCTTCACCAACAGCAGTAACTACTCCGGATGCTTCCACACCGGGTATATAGGGCAGCGGATGCTGCATTAATCCTTCTCTTAATTTCCAGTCGATGGGATTTACCCCACTGGCTACCACCTTGATCAACACCTGGTCTTTTGCAGGCACTGGTACCGGTACCTCTTCCAGTTTCAACTGTTCCGGGCCTCCATAGGCATGTACACAAATGGCTGGTATGTGGAGGTTTTTCATAGATTTTTTGATGCTAAAATAAGCTTTTAGCCTATAGCTTTTAGCTTTTAGCAAATGCAGCGGAGATCAACATATGGCAAGCTAAAAGCTAAAGGCTAAAAGCCAAAAGCTAAAAAAAGCTATCTTTGCCGTTCATATTATAGCAGTATCATGACTTTTGGTGATTTAAACCTCAATACTCCTTTATTAAATGCGTTAGATGAATTAGGCTATAAAAGACCTACGACTATACAGCAGCGTGCATTTTCTGTGATCATGTCCGGCAAGGATGTGTGCGGAATTGCGCAAACCGGAACAGGTAAAACATTTGCTTACCTGTTACCAACCCTTCGTCAGTTTAAGTTTTCGAAAGAGAAATACCCCTCTGTGCTGATTATTGTACCTACCAGAGAACTGGTAGTACAGGTGGTGGAAGCGGTGAAGAAACTTACCACGTACATGAATGTATCTGTACTGGGTGTGTATGGCGGGGTAAATATGAATCCCCAGATGGAAGCCGTACAGGATAAACTGGATATACTGGTGGCCACACCCGGACGCCTGTACGATATTATCCTCAGTGGCGCACTGAAAGTAAAATCTGTAAAGCGCCTCATCATCGATGAAGTAGATGAAATGCTGAACCTGGGCTTCCGTACACAGTTAAGGAACATCATGGACCTGTTGCCTCCGAAAAGGCAAAACCTGATGTTTTCCGCTACCATTACGGAAGATGTAGAGAAAATGATTCAAACGCATTTCGACAATCCACTGCGGATTGAAGCGGCACCTACCGGTACTCCCCTGGAGAATATTGACCAGATTGTGTACAAGGTACCTAACTTCTATACCAAAGTAAACCTGCTGGAGCTGCTGATTACAGACGATCAGACGATGACCAAAACCCTCATCTTCGCGGCAACCAAGCAGTTAGCCGATGACCTGCATGAACAGCTGGAGAAAGAATTTCCCGGCAAGGTAGGTATCATTCACTCCAATAAAGAACAGAATCATCGTTTCAATACCGTTCGCAAATTCCAGGCAAATGAATACCGTTTCCTGATTGCTACCGATATCATTGCCCGTGGGCTTGATATTGCCGAGGTCACCCATGTCATTAACTTTGACACGCCGGAAGTACCCGAAAACTATATACATCGTATAGGCAGAACCGGTAGAGCTGATAAAAAAGGTATTTCTATTCTCTTTACCAAAGACGCAGAAGCAGAAAACTTGTCGCGGATAGAAAGCCTGATGAATTACGTGATTCCTGAACAACCTTTACCAGAGGATTTAACTATTTCTGATGTGTTGACGGAAGATGAAAAACCGAAGATACATATGCGTAATGTACTGGTGAAAGCACCTAAGCGGGAAGATGTAGGCCCTGCTTTCCACGAAAAGCTGGCCAAAAACAGGAAAACCAACAAGAAGGTGACGCATAAAGAAAAGATGATGTTGAAATATGGCAAGCCTAAAAAGCGTGGTGCCAAAAAGAAATAGCTAAAGGCTGAAAGCAAAAAGCCATTGTGTACGAGATATAAGCGAATGATTTACGCTTTATGCTACTACACAATGGCTTTTTGTTTTCAGCTATTTCTGTAACATCTCCTGTTACACATACCCTGCGCTCTCAGCCGGGCAACTCAGGGCATCCGGCACATGATAGTTAGCCTTTCATTATGTAGATGCTGTCGATCCTTTGCCTAGCACCCGCCAGGTACCTATAGAAGCACTGTAGCAGAGGTGGACTTGATGCGGGGATGCTTAGCACCCGCCAGGTACCTATAAAAGCTCTGCAGCAGAGGTGGACTTGATGCGGAGATGCCTAGCACCCGCCAGGTACCTATAAAAGCACTGCAGCAGAGGTGGACTTGATGCGGAGATGCCTAGCACCCGCTATGTACCTATAAAAGCTCTGCAGCAGAGGTGGACTTGATGCGGGGATGACTTCCCGATGTATAGCCCCGATGAAATGGACTCATTTGTTAATAGAATAACAATTCATTAACAAACTTCGTTGGTAAATAAAAATCCGTCGCGCCAATTGCATCGAATATAAACATGTGCATGTAAGTGTATCGAAAAAACAAACTGTCTTTCAGAAGGTCATTTTCAGTGCTTTATGTGAATTTGACTGACAGTTACCATTAAATAACCGCGTAATAACACCCTTGAAACAACAGCAACCAGATACCGGGTTTGCCATTATCAACTAAATCCCAGCATGAGTGCATCTATCAACGATATTGAATTGCTTGCACAACTGAAGACGGGCAGTCTTCCGGCTTTCCAGTATTTTTACAGTGCCTACCGTCAGTGGCTGTACGTAACTGCTGTGTCTATACTGAAAAACGAAACGGAGGCCCAGGAGCTGGTACAGGATCTTTTTATTGATTTCTGGCAAAAAGACCTGAGTGCGCGGATAGACCTGAGTACCACCAATTCTCTGAAAAATTTCTTATTTGTCAGCATCCGCAACCGCTGTCTGAATAAAATAGCTAAGGATGCCACGCGAAGCAAAAGATTAAAAGACATCATTCTGCCTGAAACCTACACATATCCACAAAGCAGGTTAGAAAACAACGAACTGAAGGAACAGCTGGAAACCGCCATCAGCCAGCTGCCGGAGCGCCAATCAATCGCCTTCAGGCTGGCTTACCAGGAGCACAAAACACGCAAAGAAATTGCGGCCTTCATGGACACCAGTGAAGAAACTGTGAAAAAACAAGTCGCCACCGCGCTGAAAACTTTACGGGCATCTTTAAAAAAAATCCTTTTTTAATACCCCGGCCAATTAAATAAACGGTTAATAGTGTACATGAACAGCGCAGACGAAATATACAGGCTAATGACTGAAAAGCTTGCGGGAATAATTTCCGCAGCAGATGATCAATTGTTGGAGGATCTAATCGAAGAAGATGCTGCAGTACGGGAGAAATGGGAACAACTTTCTATGATCCCCATACCTCCACCACCGGCCCCCTGGCTGGAGGTGATCGATTTTAAACCGAAGAAATCCCTGCGCCGCGTACTCGTGACATGGTCAGCAGCAGCGGCCGTACTGGCACTGGTGGCGCTGACAGCCTGGAAATGGGACTCTATATTCCCCCGTAAACAAGCCCAGGCAGCGATCCTTATTCCGGATGTACTATTGGAAATAGCCGGTCAGCCTACCGTCAATCTTACAAAATCTACCGGCAATATTAACGTTGGCGGCAAACAAATTATTAACAAGGATAATACGCTCTTTCTTAATACTGGTGAAGAATTACCGGCAGGTATGAATTCACTGATCGTGCCGCAGGGTAAGAGCTATGAAGTAGCCCTCCCGGATGGCTCCGTAGTTACGCTCAATGCTTCCACCCGGATGGACTTCCCTTTTAGCTTTAAAGGCAACAGGGAAATCACGCTCAACGGGGAAGCCTATCTTAAAATAGCCAAACAGGCAGGTAAACCTTTCCTGGTACACCTTCCCAATAGTACTGTAGAAGTATTGGGTACTACCTTTAATGTGAACAGCTACGATAGCAGTGTGGTAAAAGTATCCCTGGTAGATGGTAAAGTAAGAATGAAAGCCGGCAAAAAGACCGTTATGATGAAACCCGGACAACAAGCCATCTTCCATAAGGAAAACGCCACTATCGATACACAACCGTTTAACGCCACCGTTGAACTGGGCTGGCAGAAGGGACTTTATTGTTTCTCAGACACACGAATGGATGAAATATGTAACGTTATTTTCCGCTGGTACGGCGTCCACGCATCCCTGGACAATCCGGCAATCGCCAGCAGACCCTTTACCGGCTTATTGGACAAGAAAACGCCCATCAGTTTTCTCCTGGAAGGGATAAAAGCCACTACCGGAACTGATTATTATTTTACCGCAGACAGCACACTGCATTTCAAATAATAGGCAACACAAAGGCAAGTAACCATGAAGCAACCAGAAAACAAGTACCTCCTGATTGACAGGAATGACCGCGTCTACACCACCTACGAGTGCATTCCCAGCTACCTCCAGTCCCAGCTGATCCCTTATGCCAAATGTTATACAGATATTGATGATAACGGCATTATTATAGATCAGCAACTGCAGATGGACGAGCTTAGTATCTATTACCACCTGATACATCTGAAAGAAGGGGTGGAACTTACAACGGTGCCTCCATCCAAATACCTGCTACCAGCCACCGTATCCGGTTTTGCTGACAACAATATGCCCGTTTCCATGAAAATGCGGCTCAGCAAAAAAGCAGGTGATACTTTCAACCCCGCCTCGGACGATGGGACGGTGGTTACCGAGAGAGAGTTTATCATGAACTTCCACGTAAACCTCAACATTCACCACCTGACAGCTTTGAAAGAAGAATTTCCCGTCTTTAGCATCATTAACAAAGTAGGTGTAAAAGAAGCGTTAAACCCTTCCAACAGGCTCCCATTCCGGCTGAATGAGGTGAACTACCAGGTGATGAACCGGATACTGAACTGTAAGCTGATTGGCAAAGCTGCCGATATCTTCTTCCGGCGCAGTGCCATTGACTTCTACAGTACTTACCTGCGCTACCTGGCTCCCATAGCTCCGGTTATGCTGAAGGAAAGTCACCAGCAACAACTCCGGGAAATTACCCATTATATTATTCAGCACCCCGCGGAAGCCGGCAGTGTAGAACATCTCTGCAGCAAATTCGGGGTAGTGCCTGAGTTCCTGGACAGACCCTTTGAACAGGAATACCATATTCCGGTGAACGTGCTGATACAACAGGAAAACATGGCGCTGGCGTTTAAAATGATCACTGAAACGAATCATACCCTCACGTATATTTCCACCTTCACCAAACATAACAGTTGGGAAGAACTGACGGAGGAATTTGAACAATATTATAAATGTAACATCGCGGATTTGCGAAAAGCACAATAACCCCTACTTGTGGTCACCCGGCGGCGGCACTATGCCGCTGCTGAGTGCCATTTGAAATCTGTTGTTCCGGTCACGCCTGCCGGAAAATATTTACAGCTACTTCCCTTCTACGGGTAATCCTTTTAATAATTCCTGAATAAACAGATCTGCAGCTTTTTTATGATAGGTTTCTTTCTGCCAGATAATATAAGCACGACGTTGTAACTCCCTGCCCTCAATAGGAATGCCCACCAGGTTTTTCCAGCCCAACAATGCCCGCTCGTTCAGTAACGTGGCCCAATGTCCCTTTTCTACCAGCGACAATATAGAGTGTACATCATTCATTTCAATTCTTACAGCCGGTTGAATTTTATTCCGCTCCAGCACTTCATCCACGGAGTCGCGGGCGCTGAAGCCCCGGGAGGCAAAGATCAGGTCCATGCCTGTCAGACTTTGCAGGTTGATCTTTTTCATTCCTGCCAGCTTGTGCTTTTTCGATACGGCGACTACAATTTTGGAGCGAAACAATTCCTTTGTCTCCAGATCTTTATAAAAGGCTTCCTGGTGAAAAGCCAGTACCAGGTCCAGTTCCGAGGCCCGTAGTTTACTTTCCAGCAACTCCGTGGTACCATATTCAATATATATTTTGATACCGGGATACTTTACCGGGAAGGTAGTCAGTGCGGGCAACAGGAAAGAAGTAAAAGCATACGTAACGCCTATACGTAAATCCCCGCTCAGCATATTTTGCAGGTCCTGAATAGCTTGTCGCCCTTTCTCTACGTCCAGTAATATTTGCCGGGCATGCAGCAGAAATACGCCACCGGCTTCCGTGAGGTGTACATGTTTGCCAATCCGGTCGAACAACAACATGCCCAGCTCATTTTCCAGTTGCTTGATCTGCTGTGATAAAGTCGACTGCGTAATATACAGCGCCGCTGCGGCGGCTGTGAAATGCGCTGTTTCGGCGGCCTTAACAAAATACATCAGTTGGCGTCGCTCCATATATCAATCGTTTTTACCAATGAATATCATTAAAACAATCTATTTATCAAATATATCGATCTTCCCGAAATTTGCATCAGATTATAAATGGCCTACTGCCTCAAATATGTTAATCAGATGGATGTTTTTCGTGCTTTAAATTCCCGGAATTTCCGGCTCTTCTTCTACGGACAATCAATTTCACTTATAGGTACCTGGATGCAGAAAACAGCGGTATGCTGGCTCGTATACCGCCTCACTAATTCGGCCGTGTTGCTGGGAGTAGTGAGCTTTGTAAGTCTTATTCCCTCCCTGCTGCTGTCGCCGTATGCGGGTAGTTATATAGACCGTCATAACCGTTACCGCATACTCATGATCACGCAGATCATTTCGATGTTGCAGGCAGGCGCTTTGGCGTTGATGATCCTGTTACGTAACTACAATATCCCCGGGATCATTTTTCTTTCGCTTGTACAGGGCGTGATCAATGCCTTCGATGTCACCTGCCGTCAGTCGCTGATGGTAGAGATGGTGGAGAAAAGAGAAGACCTCCCCAATGCCATCGCTCTGAATTCTACCATGGCAAACTTTGCGCGTATTGCGGGTCCGGCGCTGGCAGGGATTATACTCAGTACTTTTGGTGAGGATATCTGTTTTGTCAGCAACTTTCTGAGTTATACACCTGTACTGATTTCGTTGTGGATGATGAAAATTGTATTGCCTCCCGTCATTAAATCCGACAGGAGTATATGGGCGGAGCTGAAGGAAGGCTTTCATTATATTTCGGGAGATAAAGACCTGGCCTCCCTCCTGCTAATGCTAAGTGCCAGCAGTTTATTCGTCATTCCTTTTAATACCCTGATGCCGGTATTTGCAAAAGATATTTTCAACGGAGATGCTAAAACATTCAGTTGGTTTGAAAGTGCCGCCGGACTGGGATCTATTGTGTCCGCCATCTACATGGCCAAACTAAAGCCCAATAAAGACCTGGTGAAGATCCTGATTACCGCCAGCCTGGTATTTTCGTTGAGTGTGTTGTTGCTGGCCTTTTCCGGCTGGTTGCCACTGGCATTGTTATTCATGATGCTTTCCGGCGTGGGCATGATGGCACAAACGGCGTCTATCAATACCTACATTCAAACACATGCTATCCCATCAATGCGGGCCAGGGCTATCAGTTATTATATCATGGCGTTCCAGGGTATTATCCCGGTGGGTAGTTTGCTTACCGGATTGCTGGCTCACTTTATTGGTCCCCGGTTAACCGTATTCGTAGCTGGTTTGGCAGGCGCCATTGCTACTGTGATCTTTGTGAACTACCGTAAAAAAATACGCACCACGCCGTATGAAATACCAAATGGTGCGAAAATAGCAGCGTGATTGTTCCTGCCTGTTCGTTTTGTACCTCTTCCAGCTTATCTAAAAAGATAATGTTATTATTATATATATAAAATACATAAATAAGTATGTCTACGCATTATTTATGGCACGTAATTCTACTTATTTATTATCTTGATATAGATTTCATGAATAATTCCAATGGAAATAATTAATTTCATCACGGAATGAACCCGACCCAATTATCCAACCCTATTTTATGTATTTCTCATTGTTAGCCATTCTACGATTTAAGGTGATTACATATATCCTTGCTCCTCTCCTTACCCAGGACAGGAAAACTGACATTAAATACCATACAATAGTCATATCCCTTTGAAAACAGATGATATGACGAATAAACCCTGTTATACCACAACAGTACGAACTATCTGTTTATTTTTTCTTTTATCGGTCTATTGTACAACAGTATTAGCGCAACATACGCTTCAAGGGGTAATGTCCGATAGTTCGCATCATCTGTTGTCCGATATACCTGTTCAACTTGTGTCCGTTGATAGTGCCAGGCAGTACAATGCCGTCACTGATAAACTGGGAAAGTTTACTTTTAATAACCTCACCCGACAGAGTTATCAACTGAAAATAAATAGCGTAAATTATCAGCTTGCCGGCAAGCTGATAATCCCTTTGCAACGGGATACTTTCATTACCGTAAATCTTTCGGATCCCACCAGGACATTAAAAGAAGTAACCGTCACGTCAAGCCGGCCCGTTTTTAAAAAAGAGATTGACCGGTTTGTTTTTAATGTTCAAAACACCAGCCTCGTTGCAGGAAATAATATTTGGGGTGTTTTAACACAGACCCCCATGGTGAATGCACAGGAATCGGGCACCTTATCCCTGCTGGGGACACAAGGCGTTTCTGTATATATCAATAACCGGAAAAGCGTTTTAAGCGGGAAAGACCTGCAGCAATACCTGAGTAGTATACCGTCCGACAACATTCAACAGATTGAGGTGTTTACCATGCCACCCAGTAAATACGAAGCAGGGAACCCGGGAGGGATCATAAATATTGTGCTCAAAAAAAATGAAACGGAAGGGTTGAATGGATCGGTTGGCATTACAGATAACCAGGCTACCTATAATTCACAAAGCGGAAATATAGCCCTGAACTATCGTAGTAAAAAGTATGGCCAGCAGTTGACCGTAAACAGTGGCTCCCGCAAAGGGTATTATTATAGCGACAATGACATTACCTATACCGGTAAACAAAAAGAACTAATCCATAACCAGACAATAAAGAAACCCGAAAATTATGTTGGCTTCTCAACATCTGCAGATTATACCCTCAGCCCGAAATCCATTATAGGTGCAGTGGCAGAGTACAGAACAGCCCATGCTAATGATTATAACAGTGGATATAATATTATTAATTACATTGATAGTGGTCAGAAGGAAGAGCAGTATTATAATGAGAACCCGGAAAGGAGAAATACCAATTACTTATCCTTCAACCTTAACTACCAGTTTACTGATACTAAAAGGAAACAGGAACTAATGATCAGTGCTGACTACTTCAATTATCAGAACGATCAGCTTGCACGATTTCTATCCTATAACAGGAGCAATCCTGATAGCGTTCATAACGGATATCGTAACGCTACTTCGCAGCATATCCGTAACTATGCTGTCAAGGCGGACTACACAAAGACGCTTGCCAGTAATATTAAATTGGAGACTGGCGTACGTTTTTCACGGACGCAAACAAATAATGACCTCCTCTCAGATAATTATGTAACCGGAGAATGGATCATCAATACAAACCGATCCAATAAGTTCAGGTACAAAGAAAGTATAGCAGCTGCTTATGTTTCTTTGTACAGGAAATTTAATGATCATGTAGAAGTAAAGGTTGGAGGAAGAATAGAAGAGACATCATTGGAAACAGCACAAATAACATCAAAACAAACCAGCTCCCGCCAATACTTTAATTTCTTCCCCACAGCCTACCTCAATTATACCATCAATGATAAAAATGTACTCTCGTTTGCTGTGAGAAGTGATATCCGGCGCCCCTCCTACTCGCAGCTGAACCCTTTCATAAATATCATCAGTGATAAATACCTGGTGAAAGGGAATCCGGAGCTAAGGCCGTCCAACAGCATGATTGCAGAGATCACTTATACGCTCAATAAGGACTATATTTTCATAGCACGATATACCAGGGAGAATCACCTTTTTGAACAAATAGCTATTGTAATTCCACCCGACACCACTTTATTGGACAGATTTAACTATGGCAATTCTGATGAATGGGGCCTGACAAGTATCATCAATAAATCGCTGATGAAAAACAGATGGAAAATCACGTTRACCAATTCTTTTTCCCTCTTTAAACAAAGCGTTGATGTACCGCAGGTCATGAGCAATACCAGGAATTTCCTATATATGTGTAACCTGTCACAGCAATTCAGCAATGTCTTTAACAGTAAAATTGATGTTTCATTTAACGGCAGCTACCTGAGTAAGATAGTGAGCGCCAACAGTGAAATTACAGGATTCGGAGAGGTGGGTATCGGCCTTTTACGAAAGATACCCGCCTGGAATACACAGCTTTCCTTATATGCAGGAGATATATTTAACACGCAACGATTAAAACACTTTTATAGCATAAATGATTTCTCTGTATCCGATATGACTGGATTCAGCGATACACGATTTATAAGAATTACAATAACCCAAAAGATAGGAAGCAACAAAATAAAAGCTGTAAAAAGAAAAAGTACCAGTAACGGAGAAGAAGCCAATAGAGTTCAATAGCATTCCGGCGTTAACCCAACGATAGACAGGCATATGAAGTAACCCCAGGCATCGTCGTAAAGTACCTGCCTGCAATGCATAGCAAAGTTATTACCTGGTAACAAAGAAATATATTCCGGATATATAAAAACCGGTTGATTGCAACACCCGGTGCATCTGAATGGCATACAGATGTAAATCGCTATGCCTGTTATTTTTCCTTAAACTCAATTTATGAAAAATTCAAAACTCAAAGCGCTGATGCTTCGGCAGAATATTGCGCTGGAACAACAAAAAGAAAACCAGGATGATTTTCTGATCATCAATGAAGAAAGCACGTTTCACCTGCAGGGTGGTAACGCTGCCGGCCCATGTATAGATCAGGTAGAATCTGATGGCACCTGCGCTGGCAATACCTGCGGGACCTATAAGAGTAGTTGCGACTGTACTGATAATGGCTGTAAAATTTATTAGTCATCTGTACCAGGAATGATTACATCATCTCCAGGCAATACCGCCCCGTAAGGCAGTATTGTTCTTTAATGATCCGTTTTTTCACATAAAATATTTATTATGAAATTTAAATTATCCAGGTATGTATACGTGAGCCAGGATGCTGATATAATGCCTGATCACTCACTCGTATATGTTACCAGAACAGGTGTTGCCATTGAGTTGCCAAACACTCATGTGGCATTGCTTCAATCAGGCGAATATGAGCAACTTTCCATAGATCTGCAGAAAAAACTGATACGCAACGAAGTGCTGGTTCCTGAAGGAGAAGATGAATTGAAGAGTATTCTTGAATATAATAAAACAGAAGTGAAGGATCGTAAAACACTTAGTTACACCATCCAACCTTCCGCCAATTGCCAGTTAGGTTGTCATTACTGCGGACAAAGCCATACCAAACATGTGATGAATGAAACAGTGGCTGACCTTATGATCAGCAGGATTGAAGAAAAAATTATTTCCAAAGGAAAGGACATCAGTATACTGTATATTACCTGGTATGGCGGAGAACCCATCACAGGGCTGAGCAGCATTGAATACAACTCGCAAAGGCTCATGCAACTGGCAGCTGTACACAACCTGCGATATGAAGCGGAAATTATCACCAACGCGCTGGCACTGAAGCAGGACCTCTTTGAAAAACTGGTAACGCAATATAAAATAATGGACTACCAGATTACCATAGACGGGACCGCCGATTTTCACGATAAACGCAGGATGCTGAAAAATGGTACTGCCTCTTTTGAGATCATCTTCAGTAATGTGGTGGCCATAGCCTTGTCTGATTTCTTTGCCACATCCGGTGCGCGCATTAATATCCGTTGCAATGTTGACGCAGAGAATAAAGAGAATGTATTTGAACTGCTGGAGCAGATGAAAGCAGCTGGTATACTGGGTAAGGTTGGTTTTTATATCTCAGCGGTACATGACTGGGGGGATAACGGAGCCAGCAAAGTACATGGTATTAGCAAGGAAGACTTTGCACAGTTCGAGATAGAAGTCTTTATGAAGCTGCAGGAATACGAAGCACTCAATCCCGGTAACCTGATACCTCAACGCAGTACCTATACCTGTATGGTAGTTGATGAATCCGCAGAAGTGTTCGATGCGCATGGCAACATTTCAACCTGTTGGGATGTACCCTATACTACCTCCTATTTTAATACACCCTACGTATCAGGAAATCTTCGGCAGGTCGAAAAAGTAGACACCAGCAATGCTATTATGAGACATTGGTACGATGAAATCCCTACCAACGACACCTGGTGCAAGAAATGTACTTTTCTTCCTGTTTGTGGCGGCTCTTGCCCAAAGGAGTGGAATTTTGGTACCCCTGCATGCCCATCATTTAAATTCAATATCGATGAGCGGTTGTTTTTGAGAAAAATGCTAACCCAATAAACCGATGGATACATTTATTATTTCAATTATTCCTCACCTCCATACAACGATATATGAACAACTACGAAATGAATAATGCGATTGATAACTTCCTGTATCAGTTTGGTTCAATAGAAGCCATTGACGCGCCTTCCGGCAAAAGTGCCACCTATCATATTTATAATAAGCTGGAAGAAGCCTACAGCGAAGAACTGAGTAATGATGAAATCAGGAAGATGTTTTATCATTTCTATTGTTATGAAACATGCCTGCAACACCTGAAGAAAAGGGAACTGCATACATCTGAGATGCTGTTTGGAAAAATTGTTGCACTTGACCGGAATTTTGACAGTCGCATAAAAGCGGGGATGGAACTAATCTTCTGGGCGATGTCGGCCTACCGGCAACATGTACAGGGCAACCTGGATGCGGCTCTTCAGGAACTTGACACAGCCATACAGCATTGTGAAGAACAGGCTAAGCTATTTCCTATGATAGTATCCTCTATACAGGAACAATGGTTGAACAGGTTGCGGGTGCAGTTCCGGAAAAAAGACCTGGAAGCTGCACGTATAGAAGCAGAAAGCCTGTTCTGTTTCACCTTCACAGGGACGTGGAAACCAGGAAAGGAATATATAACAGCCGCTTTGCTTGCTCTGCAACCGGACGATCAGCGTACAATGCTCTGGCATATCTTCCGTCAGCTGCTGATGGAACTGCAGCGTCCCGGTGTTTTCAGCAGCAGTCAGCAGGACACATTTATGCGCCTGTTATGTGCTTCCATTTACGAGAATATAGCGGTGCCGGCTATTAACAAGGATGGCTTTGATATAGTGATGCTATTACATACTTATTATCATGGAAGCCCTGTTGAATTTATCGGGATGCTCAACGACTGCTTTGACTCATTCAGACAAGCTGCCAAGAACGTACAAAAGCTGGTCATCCGTTGTTTTCTGGATTTACTGTTACAGTATGAATACGATATTACAAAACATAACAACTATGAAATGTTCTGTAACACCCTGGAGAAAAAACTGGGCGTAAACCCCACTGCTATTACGGCGCCTATCGTTTAAACTACTGCATGATTATGAAAAGATTCCCTCACTTCACACAGCTGGAGTTTTCAGATTGCGGCCCAACCTGCCTGAAGATCATCCTGAAGTACTACGGAAAAGATTGTAGTCTTGCCCACCTGCGCGACATCTGTGCTGTAACGCGATCGGGAATTACAATGGGCGACCTGATCACTGCAGCCCGGGTACTGCACTTTAATGCAACGGTATACCAGATGACGGTAGAAAGCCTGACCAGGAACAAAATACTGCCATGTATATTGCACTGGAAGCAGGATCATTTTGTAGTGTTATATAAAATATCAGAAAAAGGTTATTTCTATATTTCAGATCCCGGTTATGGCAGAATAAAAATGCCGGCCCGTGAATTTGTGCGTATGTGGCAAGGCAACAATGAAAAAGGCGTTGCCTTGCTATTAATACCGACAGAAGAATTTCTTGCTGCGCCTTTCCCTCCGGTGCAAAAATGGGAAGCCTTAAAAAAAGGGGTAACCTTTACGGCGCACCATCTTCGGGCGCACCGCGGAAAACTGCTACTGCTCATCGTCTTTCTTCTTTTGAGTACTTCCCTTGCTTATTTGTTGCCCATTACAATGCAGCAACTCGTTGACAAAGGTATAAACCCAAAAAACATCAATGTAGTCTGGGCGGTATTGCTTTTCCAGGGGGGAATCCTGATGGGGCAGATTTTATTTGACTGGCTGCGTGGCCTGATAGGCGTCCGTTTCAGCACTCAGGTGAGTATGGAAGTAGTTTCACAGTTCCTCTATAAACTTATAAGGCTGCCGGTACGTTTTTTTGACAACAGAATGAATGCTGACATACTTCAACGGATTGATGATCAGCAGAGGATAGAATTATTCCTCACACAACGCATCATTCAGACATTGTTTTCCATTGTACTGATAACAATACTGTCTGTCAGACTACTTCATTATAATGCGCCGGTCTTCCCGGTGTTCTTCTTTATGAGCGCGTTCTCCATCACCTGGATATTCCTATTCCAGGCGCAAAGAAAGAATATTGATTATTACAATTTCAGGCTGGCTTCAGAAAACCGAAATGCCCAAATGGAGCTGATTACTGGTATGCGCGAGGTGAAAATCAATAATGCCCAGCAAAATAAGGTCAGTACCTGGAGAAAGATACAATTGGAGCTTTACCAGTTAAAATTGCAATCACTGCGCCTTAATCTTTATCAAACGATGGGCGTAAGTGCAATTACCCAGCTTAAAAATATTATCATCAATGCCTTATGCGCCGTTTGGGTGATACGCGGCAACATTACCATAGGCGAAATGATGGGCATAGGTTATATTACCGGCATGCTTTCCGCGCCCATAGAGTCACTCGCGGACTTTATGCGAATAGCGCAGGAAGCAATCATTTCAGTGGAACGTATTGATGAAATCCATAGGAAAGAGGATGAAAATAATGCAGATAAAGTTCCTCCTCCGGATGTGATACACGATGGAATATTCTTAGAGGATGTGAGTTTTAAATATGATGGGAGTTATCAGCCATATGTACTTAAAAACATCTCCCTACACATCCCCAAAGGGCGAATTACGGCCATTGTAGGTAGCAGCGGGAGCGGTAAAACAACCCTCCTTAAATTGTTACTTGGTTTTTATTCGCTACAAAACGGGCGCATTTCAATTGATAACACTGATATGAGAAACGTGAATACAGATCACTGGAGAAACCGTTGTGGCATCGTTATGCAGGATGGATATATTTTTAGCGGCACCATACTGGAAAATATTGCATTATCAGACGAGACCCCAAATATCCAACGTCTCTGGGAAGCGCTGAGAATTGCTTGTCTTGATGATTTCATTAATAGCCTGCCAATGAAATTCAATACTAAAATAGGTAATTCAGGAGCGGATCTCAGCGGCGGGCAAAAGCAAAGAATATTGATTGCAAGAGCAGTTTATAAAAACCCTGACTTCCTCTATTTAGATGAAGCTACCAGCTCTCTTGATGCCAGGAATGAAAAAGCCATTATTAATAACCTTGATAGTTTCATGAAAAACAAGACAGTAGTCATCGTTGCACACCGGTTAAGTACCGTTAAGAATGCCGATCAGATCATTGTGCTGGAAAAAGGAGAAATAATAGAACATGGCACGCATACCGAGCTGGTACAAAGCAGAAACAAATACTTTGAGCTTATCCGGAACCAGCTGGAACTTGGCACCTGAGACCGATGTCAACCACACCCGGGAAAAGCTTTTAATCGTTAGCCAGGTTGATAGTTTTGAGCGTGATAACCCAAACTTATAAACTATCAAGGGGGCTTCGCCCCCTTTTTTATCCCCTAAACACTTGCCTGAGCCGGACCACAATGGTCTTAGAACTTAAACGATACCGTACCGGTAACGCTTCTTGGTTTCTGTGGATTCACTGTCGTATAGCCGATCCAGTAGTGTTTATCCGTGATATTATCCATTTTCAATGCTACCCTGAAACGTGGCTGATCGTAAAAGATACTGGCATTTAAAACAGTGTAAGACGGTAAGAAGAAAGTACCTACTGTTCTGTCATTCTGAATTTTATTATCGCTGGCATAGTTGCCACCAAATCCAAATCCTAATCCATCGGCCACCCCTGCAGAAATGCGATAGCTGAGCCAGAGGTTCGCTACAGAAGGTGCGCCGGCGGTAGCAGGCCGCATGCCTTCCACGTCTTTCGCAGCCGCTTCATATTTAGAATCGTTGTAAGCAAAACCTGCCACCACATTAAATCCCTGGAAAGGGTTAGCAATTATTTCTGCCTCAAATCCTTTGCTCACCTGTGTTCCATCCTGCACAGAAAAATTTGGATTGGCAGCATCCGGGCGAAGCACATCTTTTACTTTGATATTGTAGTAACTGAAGGTCCCATTGATACGACCGTTAAATAACTGCAGTTTCACACCACCTTCAAGCTGATTGGCCTGCTCCGGTTTAAATGCTTTACCTGCTGCCGTAGTACCTGTCTGATTGGCAAATCCGTTCTGGTAGTTGGCAAACAGGGAAACCCTGTCTTTCAATGGCTCGTACACGATACCCAGTTTGGGAGAGAATGCCGTTTGATTATAGCCTCCTTCATAGATTCCTTTCACATCATTATAGCTGCCTTTATTATCAAAATAATCCACGCGCAGAGCGGCCATTACCATCAGGTTGTCCGTCAGGTTCAGCAGATCAGAAACGTAAGCGCTATAGGTACTGGAAAGGGCACGGGATGGAAACGTAAATCCAAGAGCATGATTAGCATACAAGGTGTCCAGGTTACGTCGGTTGAAGTTGGCGTAAGTTGGAATTTCGCCATGAGAAGGAATGGTATCGTAAGTTCCACCACCAAAGAACTGATTGGAATTATGATAGAAATAATCCAGTCCACCTACAAACCGGTTTCTCAGGCTACCGATTTTGAAGTCACCGTTGAAATTATGTTGTATCTCCAGGATATTATCTTTACTGTTATCGGTAAACTGGTCGTTGCGGGAAATATAGTTGCTGCCTGTCGCGCCGGGTACGCCAGTGGCGGCAGCATCCGACAAGAGATAAAAGTAAGGCGAAGGACCATTTGAGAAGCTGTTGGTGGAGCTGATATTAGTACTCATGTTCCACTGCTCGGATATTTTGTACTTCATCTGCCCGAAAATATTGGTATTACGGGAGGTCTGGTACAGGTCATTCCTGGCATAGGCGCGGTTATAATCTATTTTCAGTTCATCGGCGCGATTAGTTCCCAGCGATGCAACGGTTTGCTGATAAGGGAAGAAAAATACATTCAGACCTGTATTTTGCCCGGTAGAAAACTCCGCATCGAAGAGGAACGACAAGCGATCGTTGACCCTGTAAGATAAACTGGGAGCGAAAGCAAAGTTTTTATTGAAGCCATAGTCCTGCCAGCTGCCTTCATAATTATAAGCGGTATTGATCCTCAGTAATACATCTTTTTCCTTGTCCAGCGGCGTGTTCACGTCTGCGCTTACGCGGTTAAAGCCATAACTCCCCATGGCATAAGTCACGTCTCCGCCAAAATGATCGTAAGGCTTTTTGGTGACGCGGTTAATCAATCCGCCATAAGAAGTGAGACTGTTGCCAAATAAGGTAGCCGAAGGGCCTTTGATCACTTCCACCTGTTCGAGGTTATAGGCATCAATTTTAGCCGTTACATTTCCTGCCAGACCATTGCGCAGTTTACTCTGTACAATGAAACCACGGAGGTTATAATAGCCGCCACCATCGCCACCACGGCCGGTAGCGTCCCACATGCGCGTTAATCCGGGCGCATTTTTCAGTGCATCATCTACCGAAAATACTACCTGCTGCTGCAGCAGATCTTTTGTGATAGTGCTGTATACCTGCGGATTCTCGAGGTTTTTCAGTGGCATCTTAGCCACATCGTAGCTGGATGTTTTGATGAGTTTATTATGGGTGCCTGTTACCACTACTTCCTTGAGCGCTTTGCTGGACACGGCCAGTTGCAGGCGGATATTAGTGGTTTTGCCGGCATTTACCACCACCTGTTCTTCTACCGGAGCATATCCCATCAGGGTAACGATCAGGTGATAACTACCCGGCTTTACGTGGTCAAATGTAAAAGAACCGTCTGTTTCAGATATGGCCGATTCGTTGGTTTCTTTCAGGAGAATTATGACATCTGTAGCGGCTTTACCGTCTGTAGTCAACACTTTACCTCTGATAGTACCACCATTTTCATCTTCTGCCATTACCCGCACTGAAGTGAAGAGTAGGGCCATTATCAGAAATACAAAGCCAGTCTGCTTGCTCATGTTTTGCTTTTTAGTGGTGCAAAATTGGTGCAGGCAAGACCGACTCGGTGATCCAATCCGGAATTTTTTTTACGCAATACGGAAATTGTCTAGCGGATCACGGCTTTGGTGACGCCTTCGCAGGTAATTTTTACAGGTTTTATCTGTCCGTCTTTATCGAAATACATTCTGTCGATGCAGGTTTCGCGGGAATTGGCGGCCTTCTCGGTGAGTGGACGGCGATGGTACACAATATACCAGCGATTTTCGTTTGGGATGCTAATCACCGAATGGTGGCCGGCACCGGTGGCGATAGCCGGATCCTGTTCCAGTATTTTGCCGATCCGTTTAAACGGCCCCATCGGGGAATCTGCGATTGCGTAGGCTACGCTGTAGTCGGGGCCTGTCCAGCCACCTTCCGACCACATAAAGTAGTACTTACCGTCTTTCTTGAACATGGTAGGGCCTTCCACATATTTTTCCGGCGTAATTTCCCTGAAGGTGCTGCCGTCTTCAAAAGGCAGGAAGCCGGTGAAGTCATCCTTTAACCGGGCAATATTACAATGTCCCCAGCCGCCGTAGATGAGATAATACTTCCCGTCACTGTCCTGGAAAACGTATTGGTCAATAGGCTGGGCTTTGTTAATGATTTTATCGACCAGGGGTTTGCCGAGGTAATCTTTAAAGGGGCCGGCAGGATTATCTGCTACCGCCACACCAATACCACCGGTTTCCTGGTTGCTTTGAATATCGTTCGCCCCAAAGAATAGGTAATAACGCTGGTCCTTTTCTACGATGGCAGGCGCCCACATGGCACGTTTGGCCCATTTGATGGCAGCTGTGTCCAGGATTTGCGGATGCTTCGTCCAGGTGACCAGGTCAGGAGAAGAGAAGGCATCAAAGAATACCTGCTTTTCATAGGCAGCAGACCAGGTGGGATAAATCCAGTATGTTTTACCAAATACCACGCCCTCCGGATCAGCGTACCAGCCCGGGAATACGGGGTTCCCCGATAGCTTATCCAACTTTTTCTGCTGGGCTGTGCTGATTTGCGTACTTCCCGCCAATAGTAACAACGCTATTATTCTTTTCATGTAGCTGCAATTAATATGAATCGTTAAAAATAATAAAAAACGCGTGGCGTTTTAGAGATGATAAATTTTCAGTATGTTTTTTTCATACTTTTATCGCATAGAAAGGCAGTTTACATGAAGAGGGGAAAAAAAATCATCAGACTACTATTGATCATCATAGGTGTGTTTTTATTATTAGTGACTATAGCAGGTGGTATCCTGTATAGTCAACAGGAACGGCTCACCCAGATGGCCGTGAAAGAACTGAACAAGCAATTTGCCGGAGAGCTGGTGATTAAAAGCAGCAGCATTTCACCGTTCAGCAATTTTCCATATATATCTATCGCTTTACATGATGTCCTTTTTTTTGCCAACAAAAAAATGAGTGGTTCCCCTTTGTACCAGGTAGAAAGATTGTACGTTGGTTTCAGTTTGCCGGATGTTTTACAACAACAATATAATGCCCGAATCATTGTATTGGCTAATGGACGTGTACACATGGCCCGTTATGCCAATGGCGAGGTGGACCTGATCAAAGCACATGAATTTACGGGCAGTAGCAGCCCCACTCCTGCTGATACGGCTGAAACCCTGAACCTGGACCTGAAGAAAATTATCCTGAAAAATATCGATATCACCTACCAGGATCATGTTTCCGGTTGGAAGGTCTCCTCTCATATTGATAAAATAAAAACGGCTTTCGCCATGGACTCGGCCCGCATAGCCATTGACCTGGACAGTAAGCTGCTGATAGATGTTACCGGCAAAACGGATACTTCCCTGTTCCGGCATAAACAACTGAGCTTCAAACTGAGTGGTGTTTACGATAAACTTAAGAAACAACTCACGCTACCTCCCGGCACTATCCGCCTCGAAGAAGCCTCGTTGCAACTGGAAGGAACTGCCAGTGAGCATTATGTAGATCTTAAAGTTAAAGGCGACAAACCAGATATGAACCTGTTGCTGGCCATGGTACCTAAAGACGTGGCCGATATGATGGACAAATACAAACATGATGGCCGCATTTTCTTTGATGGTATCATTAAAGGTGAAATTGGCAAAGGCATCATGCCGCTCATGGCGTTTAATTTTGGTTGCGAAAATGTATGGTTTCAGAATAAGAAGATAGACCGCAAGGTAGACTCAATGGGCTTTAAGGGGTATTATACCAACGGCGCCGCACATAATCTGCAGACCTCAGAACTGCATGTATTGAATTTCAATGCAAGACCCGGTACAGGCGTGTTCAAAGGTAACTTTGTCATGAAAAACTTTACTGACCCGCAGATCATCATGCAGCTTTATTCTGAGCTGAACCTGCGGTTTGTGGGAGAATTCCTGGGCATCAAAGATCTGGAGCAGATCAGCGGTGAAATAAAGCTGAATATGAATTTCCGGGAATTGGTGGACCTGCGCATTCCGGAAGAAAATCTCGCGAAACTGAAAGATGGCGTGCAGAGTGAACTAACCGTAAAAAACCTGGAGTTTCGTATCCCCGGCTATCACCTGCCCGTACGGAATATGAATGTGCATGCACAGATAGAACAAGGGCGTTTACAGCTGGATTCCATTGCATTTCGTATAGGCAGCTCCGATATACTGGCGCAGGGATCGGTCAGTGATGTACCTGCGTTGTTTCATCAGCAGAATAAGCCGGTAGCGGTTAATTTCAGTGCGTCCAGCAAGCGTTTACAGCTGGGAGAATTATATAAATTTGATTCTACCCATGCCATATTATCAAAAGAAGTGGTTACCGGATTCAATATTGGCCTGGCACTGGAAACGTCAGTGAAGGAATTACTGCATCCCAACCCTTTGCCCCGCGGCACTTTCAAAGTGGAAAAGCTGTATGCTAAATTCCAGCAGTATCCGCATGCCTTACATGATTTTAATGCGGCGGTTATCATTAATGATACCAGCTTACGCGTGCCTAATTTCAGCGGAAATATAGATAGCAGCAGTTTTACATTCAAAGGCAGGTTGAACAATTACCTGATCTGGTTCGATAAAATCAAAAAGGGGAATACTGAAATTGCGTTCGACTTCAAGTCAGACCGGCTGGCAGTGAATGACCTGATCAGCCAGCGTGGCCGCAAGTTCATCCCGCAGGGCTATTGGTATGAACAGGCCAACAACGTTTGGCTGCGGTCTAAAATGAATATTAAATACGATACCGTTTTCAAAAAAGTAGATGCCCGCATCGCCAATATTTCCGGCACATTGAAAGAGCATCCTATTAATATTGAAAAAGTTACCGGCAGGATACGTTATGGTAATAATCGCTTTATTGTTATTGATACGCTGGCCGGAAAAGTCGGTCGTACGGACTTTGACCTGAACATGCGTTACGCTGTAGGTCCGGGTAAAAACAAACAAAAGCGCAGTAATTATTTTCGGTTTAAATCCAATATGCTGGATATAGATGAGCTGATGAATTATGACTTCATTGATCATCCGGTGGCTACAGCTGCACCTACAAAACGCACTACTGTAAAGGAAAACGACTCTCTGCATGCTGCGGGCTTTAATATTTTCAATATTCCTTTTTCTGAATTTGAAGCACAGGTAGATGTAAAAAAAGTGAAGTACAAAAAGCTGTGGCTGAAAAACGTGCTCGCCAATGTACATATGCGGGAAGATCAGAAAATAAAGGTCGACACCATTGCTATGAACATTGCCGGTGGTCATGTAGCCATGCGTGGCATGTTCAATGCCAGTGATCCGAAAAAGCTGTATTTCAAAAACGGGATTTACCTGGACAATGTAGACATCTCCAAACTGCTCATCAAGTTTGATAATTTCGGGCAGGACTTTGTGTTGAACAACAACCTGAAAGGTACCCTGAGTGGACATATCAAGAGTTATGTGCGGATGCATCCGGATCTTACGCCTGTACTAAGTGAAACGGAATCGCAGATGGACATAGAAATCCATAATGGTACATTGCTGGACTTTGGCCCTATGCAGGCCATGGCCGGGTATTTCAAAGACAAGAACCTCCGCATGGTACGGTTTGATACACTTCGTAATAAGCTGACGCTTAAAAACGGCGTATTGCAAATACCGAATATGAATATCAATTCGTCTCTGGGTTATATAGAAGTATCTGGTAGCCAGTCGCTGGATATGAGTATGAACTACTACCTCCGTATCCCCATGAAGATGGTGACCCAGGTAGGTTTCCAGGCGTTATTTGGCAGAAAACAGGAAGAGGTGAATGTCGACCAGGTAGACGCCATTGAAGTCCGGGATAAGGACAAAAAAATACGTTTCATGAATCTGAATATTTCAGGTACTCCGGACAAATATAAAATAGCATTGAAGAAGGCGAAGCAGACAACGTGACGCGGCCTGCATGCTTCACGGCATGACAGATGCGCGTTGTTGTATGATCCAGTTCGTCCTGTTATGGCTGTCTTCCGGGCTTTCCGTACTTTTCGCCAGCCTGTTACCGGTATATTTTGTATATACCGGGGAGATGTTACCCGCGGTATATGACACTTGTTCTACAGACTTCACTGCGCCGGGAATAATGGCACCAAACCAGTGATCATCCGGTTGTTGCTTCCAGGTAACCAACGACAGCAATGCACCGGCGGGATAGTCCCCCTGCCCGCTCCTGGCGGCTTTCACCGCCAGCTCATTATCATAGAGTGTAGACATGGTTTGGGTGGTTTTATTGATACTACTGGTGATCACTTTCCATTCCTGCGGTTGAAGCAACAAGGTATCCGGCAATGCGGCAGCGGTATTGTAGTCGTTGGTCCGATGCTTCCCGCCGCAGCTAAGCAATACCATGCTGACGATTAAGAATAAGCAATACTTCATGGCTATTTCGTTGAAAGGTTAATGGGTTTCGTAAACACAAAATCGTTGTCACGCATGGGTTTATGGCAGCCCGTGCATTCCATCGTGAACATGGCATTTTTTCCATAAGGCTGCAATTGCATTCCCTTCCATCTGGCCCATCCCCAACCATCAGTGTCAGCATATTTATGTTTGTCTTTGATCATAAACTCTACTTGCTTAAACTCACCCGGAATAATATTTCCCTGGGCATCTATTTGTTCATCCCAGGCTATTTTAGCGAAGGTGGTGCCATCTGGCCAGGGATTGATTTGCTGTTCCAGGATAGCTTTTACGGCCACGTCATTCCCCATAATTACCCGCATGGTGCCATTATCCAGTCGTTGTGTGGTGCTGATAGCCTGCCAGTTTTTATATTCCGGGAAAAAGCCGATGCCATTGGGCGCAGGCTTAACTGACGGTATTAAAGGTGCCGCCAGCCAGACATTGAATTGTTTATTGGCAGCGATTGTTTTGCTACTATCTGGCGGCCCGGCCACGAACTGCCCGGATAGATAGTCCTGCAGCACGGTGATATCGGCGGGGCTGAGCTTTGCTTCCGGGTGCAGCATGGTATATTGTGGAATGGGCATTCTGTCAAAGGCCATCTGATTTAAGCATTCAAAGAGTTTTGCTTTTTGCTGGTCTTTGGGTATACTATCCCATTGAGAAAAATTCAATAGTTGCCTCCCCTCCCTGATATGGCTGGCGACCAGCCAGTTGGCGGGCGTTATCTTATCAAACCAGGCCAGGTGGGTTTCGTTGGAATGGCAGTCGTAGCAAGCCTTTCGCAACACGGCTTTTACGGCGGGTGGCGCATCCATATCTGCTGTTACCGGCGGATGATCTATCTGCGGGCGGATAAATTGTATTCCAATAAAGCCACCAACCAGGATCAGCAGTACCACCTTCCACTTTTTTTTATGTGTCATAGTCCAACAATTTGGCGCACCGTATCAAACAGGCATTCAGATAACAATGAATCGCTTACAAGGTTGCAAAACCATCTCTATTTAACACTGTTTTACATTTTGAACAGTGTTCAATATATTTGCGCTATTATGAATAAAAAGGAAATACAGGAACAAAGGGTGAAAGGCTACTTTATTGCCGCCACCAAAGACATCCTGAAAAGTGAGGGGTTGAAGAGTGTGAGTGTGCGCAATATTGCGGACAGGGCAGGCTATTCTTTTGCTACCCTGTATAATTATTTCAAGGATGTGAAGGACCTGGTATTCCTCTGTGTCAAGGATTTCCGGGAAGAGTGCCGGGAGCACGTGTTGAGTCGTACTGCGGCCATAACACCGGGCAACAAGCGGTTAAAGGCCATTATGCTGGCTTATATGGAATACTTCATTCAATACCCCGGCATCTTTGAACTATTTTTTGTGGAGAAGCTATCTGATATGGATAACAAAGGAGCCACCACGGCGCTGGTCACATCGTTGCTCGAAGACCTGTGCGCTGCCGACTGGACCTACTGTATCGACAAACGCATGCTGACAGCCAGAGAAGCCGGGTTAAAAAAGGCCGCGCTGCTCTATGGCATCACCGGCTTACTCACCTTATATCTGAACAGGCGGCATCCGGAAAGCTACACGGCTTTTCTGAAACAGGCGGGTAATTTAATAGACGGACAATTAAAAAATTAAACACATGACATCGAAAAAAGAACTGAAGCAGGCATATAGAGAAATGACTTTCCGAAAAGGGGTTTATCAGTTGCGAAATACACGTAACAACAAAGTATTTATTGGTAGCAGTATGGACCTGGACAGAGCCTGGAACTCCCTGCGGGTACAGTTACAAACGGGCAATCATTTTAATGAACAACTGCAGCGGGACTGGCTGGAACTGGGGGAAGCGGAGTTCGCATATGAAATAGTAGCCGTAATAAAAGAGAATAATGATCCGGCTGTGGATGTGAAACAGGAAGTAAAGACCATGGAAAAACTGGTGATGATGGAGCTGGAGCCATATGAGGAGAAGGGATATCATCAAAAACACATTTTCTGAACAGCATTTTTGACACCATTCCGAGAAATATCCGATCCTAAAACTTCCGGTATTCCTCTGCAAACCATGCTGCAGAGGAACACCGGAGGAAGATGCTTATTTTGTTGCTGCTTTTTCTTTCAGCTCCTGTACTTCTTTTTTCAGCGTCATGATCTGGTTGTTCATTTCTATCATATACAACATCTGCTCCTCTATTTTCTGCAATAATTTTTTGTTCATCTCCCCTACATCAATACCTTCTTTCTCTACCTCGCCGGCAGATGGAATACCTGGCAGGTGCTCATGTTTCGTTACATATTGCGCTACTGCAGTAAGTGATGGTAATTGATAGTCCGGTTTAAATACAAAGTCCGGCCAGTTATTGTATGCCTTCACGACAACCCTGGTAAATACGCCGCTACCGTTGACTGCCAGCTTGTACCCTTTGGTATCCGAAGTACCAATCCCTAAACTTCCATCCGCCTTTACCATGAGGAGATTTGCCCCCGCGCTGTTAATGGCCAGTACGTTATTGGTTTGCAGCCTGGTGGCGGTTTTAGTTCTGCCATCCAGTATAACTGCAGCAATGGAATTATCGCTTGCCGGAAGTACATCTTCCGCCTCGCCGGTAATATAAAGCCCATATGCACGGCCCGGCATGGAAGTGCGGCCTATAATATTTGGAATATAATAAGCGAGATTACTTGTAGCATTTCTAATATGCAGATATGCATCTGTAGCTGCTATGTTTGATTGAGTAACTTTAAAAAAGACAAGCGAATCTCCGTTGACATGCAACCTGGCGGAGGGTGCCGTACTACCTATTCCCAAATTGCCATTCCAAAGAAGCCGCATTCTTTCTTTGAAGCCGGTGGCATCACGCATCCAGGTGGCGAAGCCGGGGGTAGCTTCGCCGGTCAACTGCATATTTACGCCACCGTTTGGAGCGGTCGCATTTTGCAATAATAAAGTACCCGAAAAGTTATTGGATCCATCATGTACAAATGCACCGAATCCGGCTATATTAAAATTAGCTACTTGTGTAGGCCCGGTACGGTTAAGGACATACTTTAAGGAATCCAGCTGTGCTGATAATCTGTTGGTAAAGGTCAATACTAACAGGGACAAAAAGAGGATCTTCTTCATAATTAAATTAAATTTAAAAACAGGGTAACACATCAACAATCAGGTACTACAATAATTAATGAAACATAGGTAACATGCGTGCAAAAGAAATAATTATTTATCAATTTAAAAGTAGCATCTTAGTACTATTGTTCAAAACCGGACACCGTTTCATTAAAAGCGGACAGGCATCATTCTCTAAATAGTTAATTATCAATAATTAGTACCATGGCATTATCTTGGTCTTTTATGCAACCTCACTATTATTGTAAAAGGTGAACATATCATGATGTTTAAAAATTACTTTAAAATCACATTAAGAACGCTCTGGAAAAACAAGACTTACAGCTTCCTCAATATTTTTGGGTTAGCAATAGGTTTGGCTTGCGCAGGGGTTATTTACTTATGGATTGAAGATGAAGTGACTTTCGACAATAGTCATGTAAAGAAAGATCAGATTTACCAGGTGATGGAGAACTGGAATTATGATGGTATCCGCACCTTTTCGTCTACTCCTGGTCCAATGGCCCCAGCCATAAAAGCAGACATACCAGGTATCCGGCAAACCTGTCGCACAACAGAAGAATTGACGACCGCCTTGTTTACGATTGGTGATAAAGCATTGTATGCAGGAGGTATGTACGCAGATTCCAGTCTGTTTGATATTTTCACGCTGCCATTTGTAGCCGGTAATGCTGCCACTGCCTTTCCTCAGTTATATTCCATTGTTCTTACTGAAAAAACTGCCCGGAAATTCTTTGGCGACACCAAAAATGTGATTGGCAAAACGGTGATAGTTGATAATAAACAACCTTATGTGGTATCTGGTGTGATAAAAGATATACCGGAGAATTCGAGTATCCGGTTTGATTGGGTGGCTCCTTTTGAAGTAGCTGTTAATGCCAATGGTTACCTAAAAAGATGGAACGCCAACGCGGTAAGTACTTATGTGGAACTGGCTCCTAATGCAGATCTGGGGAAGATTAATCATCAATTGCAGAATTATATACAGCGATATGATCCGGCGGCTATCAATCATGCTTTTTTATTTACGATGAACGACTGGCGTTTACGGGCGCGGTTTCAGAACGGGCAGCAAAGCGGAGGACGGATTGAATATGTGCACCTGTTTTCATTGATTGCCTGGATCATTCTTTTCATTGCCTGTATTAACTTCATGAACCTGGCTACCGCGCGGAGTGAAAAGCGGGCAAAAGAAGTGGGTATCCGAAAAGTAATGGGCGCCGGAAAAGGTAAACTGATCATACAGTTCATCAGCGAAGCATTGTTCATGTCACTGCTGGCAGCAGGAATAGCCCTGTTAATATTATGTGTGGTATTACCTGGTTTTAATGCTTTGGTAGATAAAAACCTCGTTGTTGGCCTCAACAATCCGATGCACATCGGATCGCTATTGTTGATCACCATGGTTTGCGGTGTGGTAGCGGGTAGTTATCCTTCGTTATATCTCTCCTCCTTCAATCCGGTTTTTGTATTGAAAGGCATGAAAATAAAGGCCGGCAGTGCTACTTTTATCCGTAAAGGGTTGGTAGTAGCGCAATTCAGCGTGTCCATCATATTAATCATTTGTACAGCGATCATTTACCAGCAGATACAACATGTAAAAAGCAGGAACCTGGGATTCAATAAGGATAACCTGATTTCCATGGAAGTAAAAGGAGATATGGTGCAGCATTTCCCCTCTATAAAAAATGCATTGCTGGCCACTGGTACCGTCCAGAATGTGGCACTGGCCGATCATGTTACCATTGACGGCGGTAATAATACAAATGCTCTTACCTGGGAAGGCAAACCGGAAACGGATAAAATTTTGATCTCCCAACGACTCATCAGTCCGGAGTTTGTTAGTACTTCCGGTATGGAAATAATGTCCGGTAGTGATTTCAAGCCGATAGCAGCGGCCAATGGTATGGATGTACTGATTACCCAATCGTTGGAAAAGGTAATGGGGAAAGGAAGTGCTGTTGGCAAAACTTTATTGACTCCTCATGGCGACAGTGTTGTCCATTCCAGGATTGTGGGCGTCATAAAAGATTACGTATACGGCAATATGTATGGTACCCCTGATCCGGTGGTATTTTACTGCATGCCAGAGGAAGCTACCCTCATGTATGTACGAATGAATGCCGGCACCAACAAAGAAGCCAGCCTCGTTAAAATAGGTGAAGTGATGAAGCGATACAACCCTGCCTATCCCTTTACTTACCGGTTTACAGACGATCAGTTCAATGACATGTTTGTAAATGAAACATTGATGCAGCAGCTTTCCCGTTTGTTTGCCACCCTGGCCATCATCATCAGTTGCCTTGGCTTATTTGGCCTTGCAGCGTATACAGCCGAACGCAGAACAAAAGAAATTGGTATCCGCAAAGTATTG
The DNA here is from genome assembly GCF_056399985.1 of Chitinophaga sp. 01L420. Classification (NCBI taxonomy): domain Bacteria; kingdom Pseudomonadati; phylum Bacteroidota; class Chitinophagia; order Chitinophagales; family Chitinophagaceae; genus Chitinophaga; species Chitinophaga sp. 01L420. Next base: position 9,682 of record NZ_JBFTSK010000017.1, on the reverse strand, counting down.
GGGGCCAGTGTCACGGGTATCACCCGGTTACTGTCCGCCGATTTCCTGAAACTGGTGGGTATTGCAGCACTCATTGCCTTCCCGGTGGCCTGGTATACCATGGACCAATGGCTGGAGAAATACCCTTACCGCGTAACGATTCACTACTGGGTATTTGCACTGGCGGGCCTGGCAGCCATGATGATAGCCTTGCTGACCATCAGCTTCCAGTCTATCAGAGCCGCGCTCATGAACCCCGTAGAGAGCTTAAAAGCAGAATAATCTATTCAACACGATATAAAGGCAATGGCCGGTCATTCATGGGAAACTATGAGCCGGCCATTGCTTTTATCACGCAGATCCTACTAGATAAGACGAATATACAATAGGTACCCACGAATATGCATTAAGAACGGTCAGCAACAGGCGAAGTCATTAGTTTAGCTGTAGATTTTAACCGTTGACCGATGAAAATACTAAAGAATATTATTTATATCCTGCTCCTGTTACTGGGCGTATTTTTCTTTGCACGTACAGAAATCAAAGGACGCAGTAATATCCGTTCACTGAAACATCTGATACATGGCGACAGCAGTGTATCACTTTATACCGGCAATAATATAGAGATCACCAGTATTGACAGCCTGGAAGTAAAAACCGTGTTTCCCACCGGGGTCATCAACATTCCGAAGGGCATACACCAGATAAAAGTAAAGTTCAGCAAAAGTCGTTTTTATATTATACAAACCAATGAAACCTATGCCCACTTTTCATTTAACCTGAATTTCAAGGATTATGGTCCGTACACCTTAGTAGGCTTCGAAAACAAGGCAGACAATAAGATTTATTTCGAAACGCTGCCCGGTGCCGCCAAAGAAGCAGAGAAATTTTACAAGGATTCCATTGTGCCATATATCGTGGCCAGCTCAAAAGCAGATTAAATGAAAGAACAGCGTTTCTCCTTCCGCCATTATAAGTTGATATTCCTGTTCTTCATTTTTGCTGCCTTAACCTACCTGTTATACTGGTACCTTGTCCCAAACCTAAACTATGAAATCCCTGTTTACTATTTTATCGCCCTCCTGCTGGCTGCAATGGGCTGGTATGTATATGACTCCCATTATAAAGCGGATAGCATCAGTTATATAGACACTTATGCTGATGGCCTGGTAGCGAAGAATTTAGGAAACAGGGAAACTTTTTATTATTACAGAGACATCCATCATTGTACCCTAACAGATGCTGTTATCAACGGGTACAAATTTTACCGGCTGGATCTGAATATAAAGACTGGGGCGTCCGTACACCTCAGGCTGGATAACTTCTCCGGAAAAGATATACAACTACTGGCTGCTTTGATCACCACCAAAACCAGTAGCCAGCAGGACGCTTCAAAAACTACCCCGGAACCACGCGCAGACCAGGGAACGGTAGTGCCGGGTTTGTCTGGCAATGGTACGCAGATTTATATTTCTCCCTTCAGACAATACTTACTCGCCGGCGCCTTATTTTTCATGGGATGTATACTACTCTGGATGTCCATCAACATGATCATTGACCTGGTCGGCGGTCATCCGGATCTATTTATCCTTATACTATCCGTTTGCCTCCTGTTACTGGGTTTAGGCTTACTCTTTCTGTGTATCCTCATTTTCAGGCAAAAAATCATACAATTAGAAATCGGGACAAACGGCCTTCTCTTTAAGGATATGGTATGGGGAAGGTCCGGCTGGAGCCGTGGAAGTAACAACAACCCCATCATTGACATCTATTTCAGAAAGAAATACCGGTTTATAGCCTACAGTGATATAAAGTCTGTGGAGCTGATACCCTCTAAACTATTTGGCGACAGCATATTACTCCATACTACCTGGCAGGAATGTTACCTTCCGCTCTTACTGGAAAACCGGCAACAGTTTACGCGAATCCTGCAGCTTATAGAAGAAAAATTGAGCTACCGCAATTAGTCGTTTTTTTTGCCCTATTTGCTTACTTACTACTAAGTAAGTATATTTGTGGCGCCCAAAGGCACATATATGTCAGAAACGAAAGATAAAATAGTATCCATGGCTGACCGGCTGGTACGGACAAAAGGCTTCAATGCCTTTAGTTACAAGGATATTGCGGCACCACTGGATATTAAAAATGCGGCAGTACATTATCACTTCCCGGCTAAATCAGACCTGGGAGTGGAAGTGATTGACCAGGAGATTGAAAAATTCAACAGCTTTACCGTTAAATGGAAACAGTTGCCGGAAAATGAGCAGCTTGCCAAACTGGTGGAGGTATTTCGTAAACACAATAACCAGGGCAATATCTGCCTGATGGGCTCACTGGCCACAGACTTTGAAACATTTTCACCCGCTATGCAGGCGAAGGTGCAGGAAATGGCCGATGGCATTGTATCCTGGCTGACTAACTGCCTGGAGCAGGGCAGGAAAAATAAATGTATTCACTTTAAAGGACCTGCCCATGCGCGGGCCCTTATCATCATGTCCAATTTACAGTCTTCCCTGCTATTATCCAGGGTAATGGGACCGGCAGCCTTCCGCAGTATTGCGGATCAGTTGCTGGAAGATCTGTGTCAAAAATAACATACTATGAAAAGAGTTGTCATTACAGGAATGGGGACGGTATCTCCTGTCGGTAACACCGTAACGGATTTCTGGAATAGTCTTATAAACGGGAAAAGCGGCGCTGCCACTATTGCCCATTTTGACGCCAGCCGTTTCCGTACACGCTTCGCCCATGAGCTGAAAGGCTTTGATGCCACTGCATTACTGGACAAAGCCGAAGTACGCAAAACGGATCCATTTACACAATATGCACTGGTGGCTGCCGATCAGGCGATCAGGGATTCCGGACTGGACTTTAGCAGCATGGACCCATTTGATACAGGCGTCATCTGGGGTTCTGGTCAGGGTGGTATGCAAACCTTCGAAGAGCAGGTAACAGAGTATGTTACAGGCGATTTCAACCCTCGCTTCAGTCCTTATTTTGTGCCCAAACTCATTACCAATATGGCTTCCGGCATGATCTCCATTAAATACGGCCTGATGGGTATTAACTATACAACCGTATCTGCCTGCGCCACTTCCAACACGGCCATTATGGATGCGTTAACGTATATCCGTATAGGTAAGGCGAAAGTGATGGTAACAGGTGGTTCCGAAGCTCCTGTTACCCCAGCTTCCGTAGGCGGTTTCTGCGCCATGAAAGCCATGTCTGTACGTAATGAAGATCCTACCACAGCATCCCGCCCATTTGATGTGGACCGGGATGGATTTGTGATGGGAGAAGGCGCCGGCGCCCTCATCCTCGAAGAATACGAACATGCCAAAGCGAGAGGCGCACATATCTATGCAGAAGTAGCCGGTGCGGCCATGACTGCTGATGCTTATCATATGACTGCCACCCATCCCGAAGGTCTGGGTGCCTTCCGCGCCATGCAGCTCGCCCTGGAAGATGCAGGACTGAATAAAGAGGAAGTGGACTATCTGAATGCACATGCTACATCTACTCCTGTAGGTGACCTGAGTGAAATTGCCGCTATCGGTAAGCTATTTGGCACTACACCGGATCATTTGCACATCAGTGCCACCAAGTCAATGACAGGCCATCTGTTAGGCGCTGCAGGAGCTATAGAAGCCATTGCGAGCGTTAAGAGTATAGAACAGGGTATCATCCCTCCTACTATTAATACGCAGCAACTGGATGCGGCTATACCCACAGGATTGCAGATTGTATTGACTACCGCAATAGAAAAAAAAGTATCCGTAGCCATGAGCAATACGTTCGGATTCGGCGGACATAATGGTATTGTTGTCTTCCGGAAAATATAAAAATTAGCTTTTAGCTTTTAGCAAAAATGCAGCGAAGAACATAATAGTTATGTTTCTTTTCGCTGCATTTTTGCTAAAAGCTAATGGCTAAAAGCTAAAAAAAATTTAATCTTCTCGTAGGGGTAGAAGGTCCTCATGCTGTCGTACTCTAAAGCAATAAAAAATCACTTTAAGTAAGAACGTCATTATGAGCCGTAAGCCAACACACCTGCAACATTCGAATCACAAGAAAGGTTACACCTGTTTGTTACTCGCATTATTCGCCCTCACTCCCGCACAACGCCTGTGGGCACAATTAGGCGCCGCTACACCGAATGGTCCCGGAGTAGGTCTCAGTATAGATTATTTACCACCATCCCACTATATCAGAGGAGAAGATAGTGTGAAAACAAAATCCACTACTACGCAGGTGCGCTACAATTTTGGTGCGATGTTTATGTTGAGCAACCGCGTAGATACGGCTACCGGCAAGGTTAGAAACTGGTCCCTCGCGGCTGGTGGTAGTTATACTAAACTCACCAATAAAGAGTATGATAGTAAAATATTCCCGGAAGAATTACTGGGTGTACAGTTAGCACTGCAGCATTACCGTAACATCAACAAGCGTTGGGGTATGGTAGGTATATTATCTGTAGGGCTTTTCACGGATATGGAAAAAATTGACCAGAACGATATTTTTATCAATGGCGGCGTATTGTTCATAAAGCAGGTGAACCCCAGGTTTTCATATGGTTTGGGCGCTATGCTCACCAATAGCTTTGGTACGCCTATGATATTACCTGCATTCATGATCAAATGGCAGACTGAAAATAAATTCAGAATTGATATCAACTTCCCTGAAAAAATAAGTGTGTCAACCACATTAAATAAATACACGGATCTGGGACTGGCGTTCCGCATGAATGGTGCGGCATATGATGTAGAAAGAGGCGCAGACAAAAAGAGACTGATGGGGCATAGCGAGATAAGCATTGGACTGGAGAACACCTGGCACCTGAGCAAGCGCATAGATTTTGTAGCAACGGGCGGTTCTATCCTGCTGAATGAAACCAGCTTCACAGAGAAAAAATTATCTGAGATGTTCAGCGACAAACCAAGGGCGCGTCTCGGCACCAATTATTTCTTCAGCGGCGGACTGAGATGGAATTTCCAGCCAAGACGTTAACGGCATCACAAAAAGCTTGTCCGCCTCATATCAGTGTACTGGTGTGGGGCAGATATTTCTCTTTACTTACTATCTTAGCACTTATGACAACAGGTATCACAAATCTCAACACCCTGCTTAAAACAATGACTCCTGTATTGAATGCAGGAGAGTATGCTTTCTGTACGGTACCAGATATTTCTGCTATCAACCCGGCGGATATTATTTGTTTTTTCCGTGAACAGGAAGCTGTTGCCATCATCATTCCGCGACAACTGGCCGACCAGTTACAGCTGCCCTATTCCTTTGTAGCTGCGTGGATTACGCTGACCGTGCATTCCTCACTCGAGGCAGTAGGTTTAACGGCGGCATTTTCATCGGCATTATCTACGCAAAATATTAGTTGCAATGTAGTCGCCGCCTATTACCACGATCATATCTTTGTAGCCAGCAAAGACGCCGAAAAGGCGATGCAGGTATTACAACAACTGTCAGCATAACATCTCATGACTATCTCCTTTGACCTGGACGACACCCTCATACCTGGTATGAAACAATTTCCTACAGAGCAAAGGGGAATGTGGCAAAAGCTTTTCAGTCGTGAAAAAATCAGAGCAGGTACAATTGATTTGATGAAGGCGCTAAAGGCCAGGGAACACAGGATATTTGTATATACAACTTCTTACAGGTCTCCGGCTTATATCAGGTGCTTGTTTTTTTCTTATGATATTTATCCGGAGAAGATCATCAATAAAACCCTGCATGATAAAACATTAGGAGAAAAGGCCGCTCTTATTTCCAAATATCCGCCGGCGTTTAATATTGATGTACATATAGATGACTCACCAGGCGTAGCTATAGAAGGGGGGCGTCATCATTTCAATACCATCATTGTAACTGAAAATGACCTTCACTGGGGCAACCATATACTGCAACAAATAAAGGATCATCATGATAGCTGGCAATGATAACCAGCTATCATGATGACACAGCTTTTTATCTTACCTCGTAAGGCGGCTGTGCAGGGGCCTTGTAAGACTTCGTCTGCAACAGGTTTTTAATTTCAGTAATAGCACGTTCTATCTGCGGATCTATTCCTTTAGCCATATCGCCCAGGTTTTCATCTACTGCGATATCAGGATCTACGCCATGTCCTTCGCGGAACCAGGTACCATCTCTTTCAAACATACGGAATGACGGCACGGTGATAACGCCGCCATCGATTAGTCCGGGTGTGGAGCTGATACCAATTAATCCGCCCCAGGTGCGGCTTCCGATAATGGGGCCCAGTGCTGCTTTACGGAAGTAGTCAGGAAATGCATCTCCGCCGGAACCGCTCCATCCGTTGATGAGCATCACTTTAGGACCAAAGTTGGCATATCCCGGCCATGGTGAAGGCTTACCATCACGGGTAGCCCAATATGCCAGTGGCTTGCGATTCAGCATTTCGATGAAGCGATCGGGGATTTGTCCGCCGTTATTGAAGCGTTCATCAATAATCAGCGCGGCTTTATCCCATTGTGCATTGAACTGACGGATCAATTCATCCTGTCCATCAATACCGGTGCTGGGCACGTAGATATAGCCTACCTGGTTATCGGTGGCATCCGCAATGCGTTTGCGGTTGCTCTCTATCCATGCCAGATGACGCAGCCGGTAATCTTTCCCTATTGTTTTTACGATAGCAGTTTTAGCGCCTTCCAGGGAAGGGCGGCTGTTGTAAGTCAGCTCTACTACTTTGCCTGCGAGCGACTGGAACGCACTGTAAGGCTCCTGTGCGGTAGTAAGCGGTACTCCATTCACTGCAAGAATGTAATCGCCTTCTTTGATATTCACGCCTGGCTCATCCAGTGGATTGCGGGCTTCCGCATTCCAGGGAGCGCCACGGATGATCCGTTTGATTTTATAATATTGCCCATCGGCCTGCCAGTCTACACCCAGGTAGCCGACACTTTCTGTTTTACTTTCTTCCACATCACCGCCAAAGTTATAAGTATGGGAAGCATTCATTTCACCCAGCATTTCATTGATCACGAAACTCACTTCATCACGGGTGCGGGCGCCTTCCAGCAGATGCAGGTATTTCTCTTTCACCGCATTCCAGTCTACCCCGTGCATATGTGGATCATAGAAAAAGTCTCTTTCCATGCGCCAGGTATCCATAAATAATTGTTTCCATTCTTCTTTCGGGTCAACGGTCATTTCCATTTCCTCCACGCGCATGGCCGTATCTATTTTCTGATTCTCTGCCGGCTCAATGATGCCATAGGGCCCGCTGTTAATCAGTATTTTGTTGCGGTCAGCGGAGATCTCGTAAGAGCCTGGATTTTTGATGATCGTTTTCACCTGTTGGGTAGCGATATCGTAGTACTGCAAGGTAGATTCACCGCTGCTTTCATCATCATCCGGGGGCGTGCTGTTGAGAAACAGGATCTTTCCTTTGGTAGCGCCGAGGCGGGAATAGTTACTACCGGGTATTGGCAGTAACACTAGCCTGGCTTCCATGTTGTCCAGGTCAATGTTAGTTGCTTTTTTCTCTGCAGGCGGTGTTTCTTTTTTGTCTTTCTTCTCGTTGTCCTTCTTCCCTTTTTCTTTGGCAGCAGGTGTTGTTTCTTTTTTATCTTCTTTTACATCTACGGCATCGTTGCGGGTAGCGAGTAAAGAAGGCGTTGCTTTCTCCAGGCCAATCACCCCTATCATAGTGGCATTAGCGTAGATAAAGGTGTTGTCGATACTGCTGTAGGTAGGTTTGAAAGATTGATTAGTGAGTATATAGAGATACTTACCTTCCTCATCAAACACTGGTCTGCTGCAATCGTAGAAGCCGCTGGTGACCTGGTGGCGTTGGTTATTTTTTGTATCAAACAAAAATACCGCTTCGTGCAGGTTATCCAGGTCACGGCTATAGGTCAGCCATCTGCTGTCGGGTGTCCAGCTGAAGCGGAAGCCCTCAAATACATTTGGTGAATAGCGGAGGGCCTGATCTACTGCGGTGGTTTTTCCGGTAGTAACATCGAGTACCCATATTTTCATGGCCTGATCGATAAAGGCCAGCTGTTTACTATCCGGTGACCAGTATGGAGCGTAGCGGAAACCCGGGCCATAGTGGGTGATTTGTCTGGCTTCGTTTTCTTTGCCGGCAGGGGCCATCCACAATTCATAGTCGCCCGATTTATCGCTCCACCAGGCAATGTTTTTGCCATCGGGAGACCATGCCGGGTAACGTTCTGCTACACCGCTGCTGCGGGTAAGGTCTTTTACATATCCGTTGATGGCGGGTACAGAGAACACATCACCGCGGGCGCTGATCAGTGCCCGTTGTCCATCGGGGCTGATAGCCGTGGATTGTATGTACTTTACGGTACGAACGAGTCTGGGTTTTAGTGCTGCGAGATCAGTAGTGATTATAATTTTCACTTCCGTGGATTGTTGTGTTGCCAATGACATCACATACAATTTACCGTTGGCTTCGTACACGATATCGGCTGGTCCCATAGAAGGGAAATGCACATCATAGTCTTTGTACGTAGTGATTTGATCGTATGCTTTTGTGTTGGTATCGTAGCGCCAGAGGTTCATGCGTTTCTCGGCGCCGCGGTCAGAGAGGAAGTAGATGTAGTTGTTGTACCACATCGGGAATTCATCGCCGGCTTCGCTTTTCGCGGAAATATTTTCAGAGAGTTGTTTTGCAAAGTCAAATACGTGGATGTCTGCTTTCATGCCGCCGCGGTAGCGTTTCCAGTTGCGGAAGCTCTGGGAGCGGGTGGTGACGGCTATTTTGCCGGCATCGGGTGAGTAAGATCCGAATTCTGCGTAGGCCAGTGGTAGTTTGGTAGCACTGCCACCAGTTTCCGGGATGGTGTAAAACTGGTTAAAGCGTTCTTTGGTGCTTTCTCTGCCTGAAGCAAAGAGTACCTGTTTCCCATCCGGGGTCCAGTCTACCACGCGATCGGCGCCGCCGAATTGCGTCAATCGCAACGGCACACCACCGGCTACCGGTAATACATATACGTCTGTGTTGCCGTCGTAGTTGCCGCTGAAGGCGAGTTTGCTGCCATCCGGCGAAAATTTAGGGAATGTTTCCACGCCGGGAGGAGAAATCAGTTTGATAGCGGTACCACCTGTTTTTGGCACTATCCAGATATCATTTGCATAGGAAAATGCAATTTGTGACCGGGACACGTCAGGATAGCGGAACAGGCCTGCATCTACCTGTGCCATTGCCTGTTTCCCTGCCATAGCGGCGAAAAAGATCAGGGCAGTTCTTTTCATCATAAGCGTTTAGATGTTTGAACAGACTTTTTGGTGGTCTGATTTTTTGTTGCGGATTATAAAATCGATTTGCTAATCTATGTAAATCTGATAAAAGATATTGTTAATGTTATATGTAACAAGTTAATGGTATTTAGCGCATTTATAGCAAGTGAGGCCATCCATTTCAGGAATGTGCAAAAAAGATAGAATAGCCCCTGCAGTACATCCTGGCGGAAACTGCCTGTGCATAACGCCTGCAAACGCTTATATTTCCGGCTGCTTACGCAAAAAAAGCCGATCTTTGCAGCATATCAAAATATATAATCAAAATATGGCTAGATCCCAGGAAACAGTTGGTAAAAAAGAAAAAGAAAAGAAAAAAGCGAAACAACGCCAGGACAAGGCAGAAAGAAAGGAAGAACGCAAAGCAAACAGTGGAAAAGGAAAGAGTCTGGAAGACATG
>NZ_JBFTSK010000016.1:0-136800 GCF_056399985.1 Chitinophaga sp. 01L420 | reverse complement strand
GTATGGAGTATTGTATAATATTCAAAGCTGGTGTAGTGGGGATTTGGGAATGGCAAATGGGAATGTATGGGCATTTAGAGCATATTGAAAAAAGATATTCCCCAGGTTGAAAACCTGATCCGCTGTAAGTTATAAAAAAGAAAGCCGGTTCTCCTAAAAGTACCGGCCTCTTATCATCACACTTATCACACTATCAAACTACACAGGAATTGGTTCTAAGCATGGGTTCCGTTTTCCTTAAAGCGGGCATGCCAGCTAAGGGCCTCCTGTAAAAGAGGTGGTATTTGACCACCCATTTTACAGGCGTTGGAAAAATAATCGTTCAGTTCATCACGATAGCTGGCATGTGCGCAATTATTTGTCATCATTTCGTTGTCCTGGTGCGTGAAAATCGCAGTTGTGACTTGCGGCCACAAAAATACGTTGCCGTTTAGCGGCCGATATGTGTGTTTGGGTCAATTCTTTGTTAGATCCGGCCAATGGACTTCTGGCAGTAATTGGTTATATTTAGAAGAGCGTCAATAATCCATTAACCACAATTAAATTCCCCTTTAATGATGAAGCGAATCGTTCTTGCCATTTCATGTGTTTGTTTTTTGGGCGTAGCCACCACACAGGCGCAGAGCATACTTGATCAGGCTAAAAAGACAGCGGGTAGTGTACAGGGTTCATCCTTTGATGTTGGCGGTATAGCCAGCAGTATTTTGGGTAAGCTTACTCCTGCATTGGCATTGACCAGTGTACAGCAGCCCAAGGTACAGCATCTGCTGACGGGTTTTCTGAAAAAGAAGGCAGCTATTCTGCCTTTACAGCAATCTAACCCCAGTGCCTATACGTCAAAATTCGGTGGGTTGCAAAAGGGGATATTTTCAAAGTTGAAAACCTTATTAACGCTGAGTCAGTATACCAAGCTTTTGGGTTTGAAGCCTAAGACGAATGATGCTGCTAACGTATTGTCGCAGTTGTTTTACTAGCGGGCCGTTATTGTAACGAATAATCCTGGCGGATTTTTTCTTATGCATTATCATGTGGCGTAAGAAAAAATCCGCTTTCTTCTTTTTCCATTATCTTCGCGACCGTTCGTTACATTCTATGCCAAAGAAGAAAAAGAAGGATCAAGGATTCAATAGTTTAGCCGTTATCGTTACACTGCTCATTGCAGCATTTGCAGTGACTACCTGTTCCCGGAAGATTGCCGGTGATAAGGCTGATAAAGGGAAGCATGTTACCCGGAAAACATCTCACAAAAAAAATAATAAACCGCGTGCAGCCACTCCGTTGCTGGCGGAGGATTTTGAATCCGGTTCCAAAACAAATTATAATAATAGTGACGTGGATTTATCCAGTGGTACCTGGAAATTTAAGGATGCCGTAGTAGGTACTTTGGAAGAAGATCATAAAGCGGGTGCACAGGCGTTGCGTATCCGGAACAGGGGTATGGCCGGTATGAATTTCGATATTGAAACAAAAGGTACGGTAACGGTTACCCTGAAATATGCGTTGTATGGAGCAGATGAAAAAGGGGAATGGGAGTTATGGGCATCGGTAAACCGTGGCCAGCGTTATTTTCGTGTAGGGGAAGGGGTTAGTGTCAGCACGACCACGTTGCGCACGGCTACTTTTACAACATCGGCAACAGGAACTATCCGTTTCGATATCCGTAAAACGGACAAAGGCAACAGCAGGATCAATTTTGATGTATTCCGGGTGACCGCTGGTGGTAAGCTGGAGCCGAGCACACCAACGGAGCAGCCTTCGGATGGAGAAGATGATAATATGTTGCTGGGCAACCCCAGTGCTGCGGCTGCATCATTGGTGATGGCGAATAATTATCTCATGGACAAGGGGTATTATAAATTATCCTACAACCGCGATAAGGGAACACCTAACTGGGTGTGCTGGCATGTTTCGCGTCGGGATCTTGGGAAAATGTCGCGGGCCAATGATTTCAGGCCGGATGCGGACCTGCCGGGCGATTGGTACCAGGTATCACAAACCAGCTATATCGGAAGTGGTTTTGACAGGGGGCATAACTGTCCTTCCGGAGACCGCACTGCCAGCAGGGCTGCTAATGAGGCTACTTTTCTGATGACCAATATGATTCCGCAGGCGCCTAATCATAATCAGCATTTGTGGAAAAACCTGGAAGATTACACCCGGGAGCTGGTGATGGATGGTAATGAAGTGTATGTGATCATGGGAAGTTACGGCTGTGGTGGCGTAGGCAGCAAAGGACCCGCAAAAAACATAGACCGCAGCAATGTGAATGTGCCAGATCATATCTGGAAAATTATGGTGGTTTTGCCAGAGGGAAACAATGACCTGAAACGTATTAGTAAAAGTACGCGCATCATTGCAGTGAACACACCGAACAAAAATGATGTTAATACAAACTGGTCGGCCTACCTTACGTCAATAGAAGAAATAGAAAAGGTTACCCGTTATAAATTATTAGACAAAGTGCCGGCAGCAGTAAGGCAGGAGCTGATGAAGAAGGTAGATACAGGTGAATAAGTGATTGTATCGTTAAAAAAAATATTATGTGGTTATCGTAATTATATTATAAATTGCATAAAATTATTATGTTTTTATTGATTAAACCTTTTTTTAACCATAAAAAGTCATGATAATTTTCAGAATGCCCAATTTGGCACAATTTTATAGAAAGTACGGTAGCAACGTGTAACTTATTATATCCTAGAAACGTTTTTATTATCATAGAGCTAACTTAAAGTATAACTACCAATTTATAGCAAGATGGGACCTACACTTTCTTGATTATATGAAGATATAGCGGAATACAACCGTGCACACGATAGAAAGGCAAACTGCGTAATAAATTGCTATAAGAGAGCGTTATACAATGGAAGGATAGCAACATGAGCTTTTTAAACATTAATTTTATATATAATTAATATGGGGGAAAGAGTGTCGGTAACCTTACTTGTTACAACGTACAACTGGCCTGAAGCGTTAAAGCTGGTACTGGAAAGTGTGCTGGTTCAGACCGTGCTCCCTGATGAGGTTATCATCGCAGATGATGGCTCCGGAGAGAGTACCAGAGCTGTGGTGGATGCTTTCAGACAAAAAACGTCTATTCCGGTTAAGCATTTCTGGCATCCGGATGAGGGGTTTCGAAAAACAATTATCATCAATCAAGCCATTACAGGAACGTCTTCAGACTATATCATCCAGATTGACGGAGATATTGTGATGCATGAGCTTTTTATCAAAGACCACATCAGTGAAGCTGAGAGAGGTTATTATATTCGTGGCAGCAGGGTATTGTTACCAGAGGAGATCACTAAAAAAYGTCTTCTTACCGGCAATTTCGGACCGGTTTCTACTTTTGGTAGAGGGGTAAGAAACAGGATTAATTCACTTCGTATTCCATTTTTGGCACCTTTAGTCATTAAAAAGACGAAGCGTTCCAGGAATTGGATAGGCTGTAATTGTGCTTTCTGGAGAGAAGATTTCCTGAAGGTGAATGGATATAATAACGAACTGAAGGGTTGGGGACATGAAGATATTGAGCTGGCAGCACGTTTTATCAATTCCGGGCTTTACCAGAAAAAGGTGAAGCTGAAGGCAGTATGTTACCACCTGCATCACCCATTCAATTCCCGTGTACACGAGAATATTAACTACAGGGTATACCTGGACACCCTAAATCAGGGAATAGCTTATTGTTCCAATGGCTATCGTCACCAACTTACAACAGACTGATTATTTCAAAACTAATTATACATAAAAAAAGGCCACCATTAGGTGGCCTTTTTTGTTAGTTAGTACTAAACGTCTGCATTTCTATCAGGCGTTTATAAATACCGTTATTATTGAGTAGTTCCTGGTGGGTGCCTTGTTCGGCAATTTGCCCGTTATCCAGCACTATAATAAGATCTGCATTTTGAATGGTGCTGAGGCGATGGGCAATGACCAGCGAGGTACGGTTCTTCATCAGGTTGTTGAGGGCATCCTGCACCATTTTTTCGGATTCCGTATCCAGGGCAGATGTAGCTTCATCCAGCAACATCAGTGGCGGATTAGAGAGTACTGCCCGGGCAATACAGATACGCTGCCTTTGTCCACCGGAAAGTTTGGAGCCCTTATCACCGATATTTGTTTCGTATCCGTTTTCCGTATTGATAATAAATTCGTGTGCATTGGCTATCCTGGCTGCCGCTTCCACTTCAGCAGCAGTTGCAGATGGCTTGGCGAAGGCTATATTATTGAAGATGGTATCATTAAAGAGAATGGATTCCTGGTTCACCACCCCCATCAGGGCCCGGAGAGATTCCATGGTGACTGTCTTCAGATTTTTGCCATCTATCAGCACACCACCTCCCTGTGGGTCCATAAAGCGGGGGATTAAATCCATTAATGTGGACTTACCGCCACCGGAAGGGCCTACTAAAGCGACTGACGAACCTTTGGGGATAGTGAGGTTAATATTTTTCAGAATGGTTTTATCGCCATAAGCAAATGATACATTGTCAAACCGGATGTTTTCTTCAAAAGCGGTAAGCGTAGTAGCATTCGGAGCATTGAATACAATCGGTTTTTCATCTATCAGGCTCAGCACCCTTTCACCTGCAGCAATGCCGGAGTGAATATTGCCAAAAGCACCTGAAATAGCTTTGGCAGGACGCATGATCTGGGAAAAGAGCGCGATATATACCACAAAGGTAGATCCATCCATCTCTCCCTGATTACTAATAATAAGAGAGCCTCCATAAAACACAATACACGCTACCATAAGTACCCCTAATGTTTCAGAAACAGGAGAAGCCAGCTGTTGTCTTTTAGCCATGGAACGGGCAATCTTTGAATAGCGGCGGTTTTGTTTGTCGAAGCGGTTAGTGATAAAATTTACCGCGTTAAAGGCTTTCACGATACGGATACCATTCAGTGCCTCATCGAGGTAACTGATCATCACGCCATAGGTTTCATGGGAGGCGGTAGCCTGTGCTTTCAGTCTTCTTACAATTCTGCCTATTATAAGACCAGCCACCGGGATGACCAGCATAGAAATCAGCGTTAACTTATAAGAAATGAGAAACAGCATGACCAGGAAAGAGATCAGGGTGGCAGGTTCTTTAAATAATACCTGCAGCGTGCCGGTAACGGTATATTGTACTACCTGTACATCTGAGGCGATCTTGGAGATGATATCTCCCTTTCTTTCATTGCTGAAGTAGCCCAGGTGCAGGTCCATGACATTATTAAATACACTTCTGCGTAGGTTCAGCAAGGTCTGGATCCGCAAACTTTCCATGGTGCGGTCTGCGAAATAGCGGAACAGGTTGCCGATTAATACAGAACAGGCAATGCCTATACATATAAATTTCAAGCTCTCTAACTGGCCGTATTGAACGGAGATGCTGGTGGTGTAATGTTTGAATACATCGAAAATTTTGAAGTAATTATCCGGCATCGGAGTAACTGCTTTGGCCGGGTTTTTAGTAAACAATGTATCGAGCAAAGGGGCCAGCAGCGCAAGGTTCAGCGTGCTGAATGCCACAGATAATAATGTGCAGATGATATAGGGGATCGCAAATCTGTTAATAGGTTTAGCAAATGATAAAAGTCGGAAGTATGTCTTCATGTTTAAATAATAATCGTATAATGATTAATGACGGTGCATAAAAAAAACCGCACCGTTGCTGATGCGGTTCCTTAAGTTTTAATTTCCTATTTATCAATAACTTAAAGAAATATTTTCAGTCGCACTTTCAAGCCAGCAGATCACCAGTAAATACTGCAATCAGGAGTCAAAAATAGCCCTTTTGGCTTAATTGTCAAAAGTTTTGGCTTTGTACATCATAAATATTCTGTTATAGCGGGCGGTTATTTTGTCTCCAGTATTTTGAGCGCATCGGTGTCTTTATACTGTATCATCAGCTTTTTCAGTTTGTCTTTCAGGGTCGCTGTAAGCTTTTCGTAGCTTTTTTGTCCATAGAGATTGTTTACTTCATGCGGGTCTTTTTGCAGGTCGTACAATTCCCAGCTGTCTGACTCACCATAGAAGCGCACCAGGGTATATTGTTCCGTGCGAATGCCGAAATGAGGATATACATGATGCGGCTGTGGGAATTCGTAATAGTGATAGTATGCTTCTTTTCTCCAGGATACATTTTTAGGATTTTCTTTCAGCAGGGGTAGAAAGGAAGTGCCTTGTATGTCGGCAGGTACTTTTACACCGGCCATGTTAAGGAAGGTGGGTGCCCAGTCGATATTCAACATCAGCTGATTGATGGAGGTGCCGGGTTTTATAACACCGGGATATTTTATGATAAAAGGAGTACGCAATGACTCTTCGTAAATAAAGCGTTTGTCAAACCAGCCGTGTTCGCCCATATAAAATCCCTGATCCGAAGCATATACCACCACTGTATTCTTTGACAGGCCGGATTTATCGAGATAGTCCAGCAGTTGTCCGATGTTGCGGTCGAGCGATTTTGCGGTGGCCAGGTAGTCTTTCAGGTAGCGTTGATATTTCCATTCCACGAGGGCATCGCCGGAAAGATGTTTGGCATCAAATTCTTTACTGATTTTGTTTTCGTAGTAATCGATGTATGCTTTCTTTTGTTCCGGTGTGAAGCGTCCATAGATGCCTTTTTCGTAATCGGCATGTACCTTCAGGTCTTCTTTCAGGCGCATGGTTTTATCGATGGTCATGTCCTGGTTTTGAGCGGCCAGCCGGTTTTTGTAATCGTCTTTAAAAGTCGGTGGGAGCGGGAATGTTTTATCATCATATGTACCCAGGTCCTGGATATCCGGCAGCCATTCGCGGTGAGTAGCTTTTTCGCCTACTACCAGGAAAAATGGTTTAGTAGTATCCCGGTTGTTGAGCCAGTTGAGCGATAAGTTGGTAATAATATTGGTCACATATCCTTCTATGCGGGTAGTATCTCCGGGGCCAATGATATCCGGGTTGTAATACTGTCCCTGACTGTTGAGGATGCGCCAGTAATCAAATCCTTTAGGCAGGTTGCCCAGGTGCCATTTACCTATCCAGGCGGTCTGGTAGCCGTTTTGCTGCAGCAGCGCGGGAAACAGTTGTTGTTCCACATCAAACTTCTTTTCATTCAGCGTATAGCCATTGATGTGACTGTACTTGCCGGTAAGCAGGGTGGCCCTGCTAGGTCCACAGATAGAGTTGGTGACGAGCGCGTTTTTAAAAATAGCGCCTTGTCTGGCGATACGGTCAATATTGGGAGTTTGGATCAGTTTGCTGCCATAGGCACTGATAGCCTGGTAGGCGTGGTCGTCAGAGAATATGAAAATAATGTTGGGACGTTGTTGGCCGTAACTGTTGACTGCGAACAGCAGCAACAGGATCCAGGTTTTCTTCAGATAGTTTGTGGCAAAACTTTTCATGTTCATGTTTTTATCTTCCGGTAAACAAGATATAATAATCTAGTATCATTTTGTTGTCTTTGGATTTAAAGTATGCACTATCTTGGCCGGCAATTGAATCAACAGATTAAAATATAACTTTGCCCTGCGGCAAGTTTGTTGATCAGTCGTGTATGCCATTTTATATTTAGTATCCTATTCTTATGAAGTTTTTTTTCTCCGTTTTAATGCTGATTTTTTCTGTCAGTTTTAGTTTTGCCCAGAATATTTACCAGATCAAAGCAGATAGTGTCAGGATCTATAATACCTGTGATACTGCAGAATTGATTCTCGAAAATCGTACACAGAAGATTCCGGGATTTCTCTTTAATAAAGGGAGGGGGCGTACAGAATTCCAACGGTTGCGGCTTAAGCAGGTAAATGGAAATGCGTTAGCAATAGATGGACAGGATACGCTTTCATTATCTCCGTTGATCAAAACGATCGCTGATCCTTTGTACATCTGGCAACAAGCAACAGTGTCACAACCATTAGCCAGTTTTTGGATATCAGGTACCGGAAGAGCAGGTGCTTTCATGACAAATAATCCTATTAACTCACCACATACCGTCATGCTGAAGCCGGGTGGAAATACTTCCCGATGGGCTACATTCCTTTATAATACGGAGTCGGGCACTGGTAATCAGGGATCAGATTTTCGGTTGGCGAGGTATAGTGATTCCGGAACGTTTGTGAGCAATGTGATGACTGTTGAGCGGGCTAATGGTATAGTGACATTTAACGAAGGGATCAGGACAAATGGTTATATGGGAGTTAATACACCGCAGCCAGGATTCAGACTCAGTGTTTCGGATTCGATTACGGCAATATATGACACTAAGTCTATCGCGTACAGCTATCCGCTAGGTACAATGCTGGGATTGTATAATATGGGTAAAGCAGATAGTATTTACTCAGGGATTGGGTTTCAGGGTATTAATAAAGCAGGACTTTATCAATCGGTGTACATGGGAATTGTAACAGCAGGTGGTAGTACTTATCAAGGTAACTTTGTTATAGGGCAGAGAAGTGGTGATATGACTTATGCAGAGCGAATGCGTATAGCCGCCAACGGTAGTGTGGGAATTGGTACAAATGCGCCTGTTGCATTGCTGGATGTTAACGGGGCTGTTCGGATTGGCAACGTGAAGAATAATGCCGCCGGAGATAGTATACTTACCACTGATGCCAATGGGATTGTAAGATTGAAATCTCCCGGAACAGGTATTATGCCAATTAGCGTGATACAAGGAAACATTAGCCTCGGGCCGAATGATTTTACAACGATTATTAATAACAGCGCTGCGGTAGTTGTGACGTTACCAGCTGCAGCTAGTAATAAGGGGAGAGTATATAACGTCAAGAAGGTTTCCAATAATACAGTGAATATTACTATTCAACCTCAGAGTGGTGATCTGATTGAGAATGGTCCCAATTTTATCTTTAATACTTATAACAAGAGTGTACAGCTACAAAGCAGTGGCACAGCGTGGTACGTCATTAATTAATCTTGTTTTATAAAAAGTGCCCGCTTATTTTAATATGTTGTTTTTAGTTATACATTTGCTGATAGAAATAAATTATCCCGTGAGTACCTGTGCCTATATGTTAACCTTTAGTGTTTTTAGTCAGTCGTAGTTTGAGAAGTATTTCCCTGATATTAGTGATCGTGTCTCTTTTTCTCTCCTATAATAGCGACGCACAGATGCATCTACCTGGAAACAATGGYAGAGCGTCAGATACCAGCTATTACTATACACATACGGGTTGCAAGATGAAATTACCCGTGTTGGTGGTGTTGTATGCATCTCCACCCGGAGATACCCATTACCAGGTTATCAGACGAAAACATGTGGAGAGTGTACCGGTGGTGGATACACGAAAACCGCTATTGGTAGTGCATGGGAATGTAACCTATGACGGGTATTATCAATCCAATGCGGACACTCCTTATCTTGAACGGGATATTTATCAGCATACATTACAAACTGTACTGGACATCACTGTAAAAGATCAGTATCCGCTTCATCTGGCTTTTAGCACCAGTAAAGGAAATTCACGTCTTTTCCGGAATATTACCGGCATTAATTTTCAGTATACCAACCAGGATTTTAAAAATATGCTGATGGCCAAAGCAAGGGGTTGGGATGCCGGTAAGCTAAAGCAAAAAATAGCACTAGATCAGTTGAAGCAAAAGCTGGACTACGACTGGAATGATATTAATAAACTTAAAGCCTGGTTTAATTCACCTGCACAGATACAAAGAATAGTGGAGGCGAAAGAGCGGGAGTATCAGTTACGGCTTAACGATTCTCTGGCACAATTGTCAAAACTGGGAAAGCGTCCGTCATTGGATCTTCCGGTAGATGTACTAAGTGAAAAGCTTGCGCTGAAAGACAGTCTTGCTATACGTTTCAGAAAAGAATATGACGAAAAGAAAGCCTTACTCGACTCTCTTCAACATGCCTTTGCTGCTAACGAACAGTTGTATCAGAAAAAAGAAAAAGCATATAGCGCGCGCAAAGGATCTTTGATGGATGCTTTGCAGTATAGCCGTAATAATAAAGAGCTGTCAGATAGACTGGAATCGCTGAACTTACCGGATTCCATTTTACCTAAAGGTTATAAAACCATGTTAGCCATCAGGTCTGTTGGTCTTGGCCGCACTATGGTGGACTACTCAGAGCTTACCGCAAAGAACATCAGCATCATGGGGGTACAGGCGGAATTGAATCCATCCTGGTACCTGGCTTTTGCTACGGGTGCGGTGGATTATCGTTTCCGTGATTTCATTGTCAATGAAAACAGAACCCGTCAATACCTGAATATGGTGCGGGTGGGTAAAGGTTTGAAAGAAGGAAACCACGTCATCCTTTCCTATTATTTCGGTCAGAAACAGGTATACAACTTTAATACAACGCCTCCTGCGGGGGGTAACACAGCTACACCGGATTATAAGATTATGGGCTTGTCGCTCGAGGGCCGGTATCAGTTGAATAAAAATAACTACGTGGTAGGGGAGCTGGCAAAGTCCTCTTTGCCTTACTATGCCAGGAGTGCGCATGAACAGGGATTGGGCAGCAGCATGGTAGGATTTAATGATCATAGTAATGAGGCATATGCCATCAGCACTTTTTCATTTATACCGTCTACGGCTACACGCATTAATGGCATGTACAAAAGGATGGGGGCCAACTTCCAATCCTTTAGTTTGTATGCCACCGGTTCCGCACAGGATGCCTGGATGGTGCAGGTAACACAGCCTTTTTTTAAGCAGCAGCTCACGCTTACAGGTGCTGTGAGGCAGAATGTGTATACCAGTGTTTTTGAAAATTCCAGTTACCGGAGCAATAC
Organism: Chitinophaga sp. 01L420; assembly: GCF_056399985.1. Classification (NCBI taxonomy): domain Bacteria; kingdom Pseudomonadati; phylum Bacteroidota; class Chitinophagia; order Chitinophagales; family Chitinophagaceae; genus Chitinophaga; species Chitinophaga sp. 01L420. Next base: position 126,048 of record NZ_JBFTSK010000016.1, on the reverse strand, counting down.
TGTTTTTAAGAGTATACAGGCTACTTTCCGTCGTAAGAGATGGCCGGTATTGTCTATTGGTTATTTCCCTTCTTCACAGTTGATGAAACTGAGTGAAGATCGTTATATGGAAAATCTGTATTACACACTGGTGGCTACCGGTAGTTATTTCTATCAGTACAGGGGGATTAGTATGAATACTATTTTCTCCGGTACCCGGTTTTATAATCATCAGACGGACAGCAACTTTGTGTATTTCAATAGTACCAACCTATTGTTGAATCAGACTGTTTTCCTGGGGAAATTCACGCTGAATGGAGGCGTATCCTCTGCTACCACTACGGATTATGCCGTGTATGGGGCAGATGGGAATGTACAATATAAAGCGTTGAAATGGTTGGAACTGGGAGGTGGTTTGAAGTACAATTACCAGACAGTATTTGAATTACGCCAAATTGGTTATTCCGCCAATGCGAGGGTGAACATACCTAAAGTAGGAGAAGTAACCGTGATGGGAGATAAAGGATTTGTGCCCGGAGTAAATAAGCAGTTGGTCCCCAATAAAACCGGGAGATTAACCTATACCAGAATATTTTAAGTTTTTAATATGAAAAGATCCCTATTCCTGCTAATGATGTTGTGCTGTCTTCGTGCAGGCGCACAAGTTAGTATGACGGTACAATTGCCTCCTGCGGGTGTATTGTTAAAGGCGCAGCTGTGGAATATTGTGTTGGTGTCGGCCTCCAGTAATACGGTAAGCGTACAGGTGACGATGCGTTTAATGGATGCGCGCACCAACCAGCCGGTGCTGACAGGTATTACCCGAAACATTTCCGTCAACAAAGGAGCCCGGCAATTGCAGGCTGGCGATTTGATGCCGATACAGTATGAATATCTTTCCCCGGTGATAGACCGCAGCGTGAATGGTTTCCTGGCAGCAGGCAATTACCTGGCTTGTTACAGCCTGGTAGTGGTAGGAGATAAGACCGGTAATCAGCCCGGAGAAGATTGTATTCCATTTACTATTGAGCCGGTTAGTCCGCCGCTGCTGAACAGTCCTGCTAACCAGAGTGAGCTGCTCACCTTCCTACCTCAGTTTACCTGGCTGCCACCGGCGCCACTCAATATGTTCAGTGACCTGAATTACGAGATGATCCTGACCGAAGTACATGGTGGTCAATCTCCCGAAGAGGCAATACAACAGAATATTCCTGTGCTGAGAGCTCCGCGGCTGAAGAACATTTTCATGAACTATCCATCGGGTGGTGTACAGTTGGATAGCGCCAATACCTATGCGTGGTCGGTGATTGCGAAGAATGAGAATTTGTTCGCGGCACAAACAGAAGTGTGGACGTTCCGGGTGAAGGGGAGTAATAATAATGGGGGAATGCTCAACAATGCTTATGTGCAATTGCGTAAAGAGCTGGATGGATCTGTGATGCATGGCGACCGTGTGCTACAGCTAAGCTATAATAATGAAACAGCAGATAGCACCGCTGCTTACGAATTGATATCACTGGATAACAGCAATAAAGTCGTATATGCGGGTACGTTAGCTATCAAAAGAGGGAGTAATCACCTGGATGTCCCATTGGAAAAGCGGCGGGGATTGCATTCCGGGCAGGTATACCTGTTTCGCTTACAGAATTCCAGACAGGAATACTGGCAGATGAAATTTATTTATACGAAAGAAGATTAATAGTAATACCTATAAAATTACGTTGAAATGATACTGGCTTTTGCAGCAAAGGGGAAGAAGACGATTGCGTGTGTGATGTTGGCGTTAATTTATTTGGAAGCAGTGGTTCCCGCGTATGCGTTGGGAAGAGGGAGGACTGTTTATAGGGCAGGAGGATTGGCTCCGGTGCTGAAGCATGCTGTGGTGCCGCCGATAACGGTTGTGACTCCGGTTGGTATACAGCCGGCGGTTCCCGTGAAAGTTCCCTCACCGGTAGTGGCAGATAAAGGCATGGGTGGACCAACGCAACCAGAAATGGAGGCATTTCACTCTGTGAACAGTGACAATATGGTGGATCTGTTTACGGGTAATTTCTCTTATAATATTCCGTTGCTGGACGTAGATGGATATCCGTTGTCGTTAGGATACAGCAGTGGTATTACGATGGATCAGGAGGCCAGCTGGACGGGGTTGGGATGGAATATTAACCCGGGTACGATTACCAGGAATGTAAGGGGATTACCGGATGACTTTAATGGATCGGACTCTATCACAAAAAGGCTGAACATTAAGGAGAATAAAACTTCTGGTGGAACAGGAGGAATAAGTTTTGAACTTTTTGGTTTTGATCTGAAAGGAGCGTTGGGGAAAATGTTTGATTCCGCTTCCATCAATCTTAGCGCATCGATGGGCATCTTTAAAAATACTTATAGGGGTTGGGGAATGGAAGCCAGTGTTAATCCAAGTATCAGCGTGAGTAATAAAAATGCGGGGGGATTGACAGCCGGGATGGGATTGGGATTTAGCATGGGCACGCAACAGGAAGGGCTGTCTATCAGCCCTAGTTTGGATGTGGCTTTGCAACAAAAGACGTCGTTGGAAAGAAATGCTTATGGTGGGCAAATAAGTTCTTCACTTACTTTTAATACCCGTAGTGGTTTGAAGGCGTTGCAATATTCTGCAGGGGTCAGTAAATATAGAAATTTTGAAAAAACAACAACTGTAAATGGAGTAGCAAAGACAGCGGTCTTTACCAGATCTACACATGTAAATGTTTTTTCTTCCAGTATTTCCTATGCTTATCCCAGTTCCATTCCTGCAATGAGTATTCCTTATACCAGTGAAATGTATACTGCTAAGTTTGCTTTAGGGGGTGAGCTGAATGGACTTCATCCACAGGGGTTTGCCTCCGGATATCAGTCGCGGCAATATATTGCGCCGGCAGATCGGGTAATGACTTTACCTGCGTTTGGCTACCTCTATTACTATAATGGGGCGGGAAATGACAGGGCATTATTAGACTATAACCGGGAGCGGGAGATGCCTATTAAAGAGGGCATTAAGAATATTGCTATACCCTCGTATACGAATGATGTTTTTTCTATTACAGGAGAAGGAACAGGGGGAATGTTTCGGGCATTCCGCAGTGATATTGGCTATGTATACGATCATTTTATGGCTACGCGGGATAACTCCGGCAGCCTTGGGGGAGAAGTTGGCCTGGGTAACGCATGGCATGCAGGTGTAGATTTAACAGAAACACATTCTACTACTGTTAATGGTCCCTGGAGTGAGAATAATCCACTCGGGAAAGATATTACCTTTACTGCGTCAAAGAAACAGTATGAAGCGGTTTATTTCAGGAATCCCGGTGAAATGACCACAGTTCCTAAAGCTTATTATGAAATGCTGGGAGGGGATGACGTGGTGTTTCCTCAAATGACTGGTAATAATACATCTAATATATCTACAACAGATACGGTGTGGAGATACAAAGGTGGCAGGCTTGTCGGTAAACTCCCTTTTAATAATATTAATGCTGCCAACCAGGAAAGAAGTAAAAGAACGCAGGTGATTTCCTATCTCACTGCTCAGGAAGCCAGCATGGCGGGGTTTACAAAGCTGATTGAGAACTATGGAGAGAATCAGTACGTGTTTAATAATTGTATTACTACTTATCCGGGATCGCTTGAGGAAAAGCATGGGTATATCAGGGAGAACTTTCAGAATATGTATTTGCAGGACATAGGAACTGATAAAAGAATTACGATGATCGCTTCTTCTATCTATCATCCCCAGGCGGAAGATGATCCTAACGCTTTAACTAATGGAACTGGTTTAAGTAATCATGAAAATATGTCCAGCCGCTGGACAGGTAAGTTAAAAGCGCCTGCCACCGGACAATATCGGTTTAATTTTAAAGTAGATGATGGCGTCCGGATAACTATTAATGGAAGGCAATTCACTTCCGAAGCAAATTGGAAGAATGATATAAGAGGCACCCGTGAAGATGGTTTCAATGTGAACCTGGAGAAAGATAATACCTATGATATTGTAGTGGAGTATTTTAATGATTCCCGTGATGCGGTGATGATACTGGATGTGTATTACGGTAATACCTCCATTATTCCTAATGACATTTATCAGCCGGGTAAGATTTTCTCCTATACCATTCTGCCTGGAAAGCTCACCAAAGAAGAGAGGGTAGATAGTATCCGTAAACCTCATCATCTTTCCGAAATTGATGTTTTAAATAATGATGGCAGGAAATACGTATATGGGTTACCGGTATACAATCTGAAAGAGAAAGAAGTTACCTTTTCAGTGAAGCATGAGAATGGCAATGCCGAAGATGGTACGGTGTCTTATAATTCCACGCCTGGCAGTGATCAAAGGGAAGATGATGTAACCAATTCAAGTGGCAATGATCATTATTTTATATCAGAAGAAACACCTGCCTATGCACACTCTTTTCTGTTAACTGGCGTAGTATCTCCTGACTATGTAGATTTAACCGGAGATGGTATTACCGATGATGATGCCGGTAATGCGGTGAAGTTTAATTATACCAAAACAGCGGGTAAAGGCAATCCTTATAAGTGGAGGACACCTTATACCCGAAATGCTACGTATAATGAAGGTCTCAAAACAGRAAACAATGACGATAAGGGTAGCTATGTATATGGTGAGAAAGAATTGTGGTACCTGAATTCCATTGAATCTAAAAATATGGTGGCCACCTTTACCCTGGAAGACCGGGAAGATCTTTTGCCAATGGATGAGCGGGGGAATAAGTTGCGTAATACGCATCAGGCAAAACGGTTAAAGGAAATTAATCTGTATGTAAAGGCCGATTACCTGAATAAAAAAACACCCCCTAAACCAGTAAAAACAGTTCATTTTGAATATAGCTACGAACTGTGCCCGGGAGTAAATGCTCCTGAAAGTGACTCAGGGAAACTTACGCTTAAGAAAGTATGGTTCTCTTATAATGGCAATGAAAGTAGAACTAATCCCAAAAGGGCGCAGCAAAACGCTTATGTTTTTAACTATAATAAGATTAATCCGGCATACGGCGCCAAGTCATATGATCGCTGGGGCAACTATAAAGCTGCTTCTCAGAATCCTACAGGCAGTGACGGAAAGCAGATGAGTAATCCGGAGTATCCATACGCATTACAGGATAGTACGCTGGCAGCTGCCAATGCAGGCGCCTGGACATTAGACTCCATTAAACTACCATCCGGAGGCAGAATGAAAGTAGTATATGAGGGAGATGATTATGCATATGTACAAAACCGCCGGGCAGCAAAGATGACGAATATCGCCGGATTTGCTGATAGAGCGCCTCACGCCGCCGGGGACCTTTCCAATCATTTATATGAGCGTGGTTTCGATTGGAAGTATGATAACCTGTATGTAGCATTTAATGTTTCCCGGAAAGTGAGTTCTAAAGAAGAAGTGTTCAGACGGTATTTATCAGAATTACATGATACGCTGTTTTTCAGACTAAATGTAAAAATGCCATCGGACGACTTCGGCAGTGGAAATGAGTATGTGCCTTGCTATGGTTTCATTGATAAATCAGACTATGGCTTCATCGAGGGAACTAATATTATTTATGTGAAGCTGCGTGCGATCAATAAGAAAGGCAATGAGGGCGGTGATTACAGTCCACTTGCTCAGGCGGCGATGCATTTCCTGCGTTTAAACCTTCCGTCCAAAGCATTCCCCGGATCTAATACCGGCGATAAACTGGAGATGGCAGAAGCCATACAAATGGTGGTAAACATGGCCAGCGGTGCACTAAAGCAATTGGTGTCGTTTGATAGAAATGCACGTAAAGATGGATGGGCACAGGAAGTGGACCTCAGTCGTTCTTATGCCCGATTGAATGATCCGGAGTATAAAAAATATGGAGGCGGATTGCGGGTGAAAAAGCTACTGATCTATGATCACTGGAATAAGATGACGGGTAAAAAGGAGTCTGTATACGGTACCGAGTATACATACACAACCACTAAGAAGATTAATGGAAAAGAAGAAGAAATCAGTAGTGGGGTAGCTACTTATGAGCCTATTTTGGGGGGAGAAGAGAACCCGTTTCATACACCTAATATTTATTCCGAGCAGGCAGGTTCATTGGCGCCGGTATTTACCAGTTATGTAGAGAATCCTTTGGGAGAAGGATTTTTTCCATCGCCAAGTGTAGGCTATGCTAAGGTAACGACCAGATCTATCAACACAAAACATACCCGGTCTGCTAATGGAAGTGAAGAGACTTGTTTTTACACCAGTTATGAGTTTCCAACTATCGTGGAAAGTTCAGAGTTAGGTGATGAATCAAAATTCCGGTATAAACCAGGGTTCAGCAACTTTCTGAAGATTGACTCCAAGTATCATATGGCTATTAGCCAGGGTTTTAAAATTGAGCTGAATGATATGCATGGTAAGTTAAGGTCTAAGGCTACTTTCCCGGAATCAGGAAAGGATGCAATTGCCTCCACTACCTACTATTATCGTGTAGATAATGATTCGTTGGAAGTTAAGCATCTGAGTAATACAGTTACCACTATCAACGCAAAGGGTGAGATTGATACGACAGCGATCATTGGGAAAAATGTGGAGTTGATGATGGATATGCGCCAACAGACCTTCAGCACACATAGTAAAAATAGAAGCGTTAATACAGATGGGTTTGTGATTGGTCCTTACCTGGTGTACATTCCTGTATATTTTGGATATCCACAGAATGAGGAGAATATATTCAAATCGGCGGCCACCACTAAAGTAATTACCCGTCAGGGGATATTAGACAGGGTGGAAGTGGTAGATAAGGGAAGTAAAGTAGTAACCAGGAATTTGTTGTATGACAATGAAACAGGAGATGTATTGTTAACTGCTACACAGAATGAGTTTGGAGATTCCATTTATCAGTTCAATTATCCGGCAGCCTGGGCATATGATGGAATGGGAGGGGCGTATAAAAATATACAAACCACTGTTGCTAAACTGAATATCAGAAATGGGAAGATAATATCAGGGCTTTCGACTACTGAGCAAAACGAGTTATTTACTTCCGGCGATGAAATGCTGATCTATTCCAGAAACCGGGTGTTTGGAGACCCTTGTACCGGAGATACCACCGGGTTAGCCACTTTCCCCAGCAATAGTAAAATCTGGGCGGTGGATGCCAATGCGTTGAATGGAAAGGATCCGGATATTTATTTCATCACCAAAGAAGGAAAGCCATTTACCGGAGAAGATGTTACGCTGAAAATAATTACTTCCGGGCGTAAGAATTTAAGCGCCAGCATGGGAGCTGTTACCATGATGAAAACACCATTGGTGAAGAAAGGAAGTAACTACGAGTTGGTGATTGATAAGAGCAGAAATATCATTAATGCTTCGGTAACAGAGTTCAAACAGAACTGGCATGTGGAAGATGCGATGAAGTCGGTAAGAGAATGCGTTTATTAAGATTAAAAACTATCTGACATGTATATACGTCATATTTTAATAGTTGTGATTTTGTTTTTCGGAGGAAAAGTATATGCGCAGGATAGTATTCCTGCTGCGGGAATATTGGCGGGGAATTGGAACATTACCCGGGTGGTGACTAAAACTTATTCGCAGCAGGACCGGAAGTTATTACAGGAGAAGGTACTTACCGGTACGGACGCAATACGGGCAATACGTGGATTTGTACCGCTAAGGATTATGTTTCAGGGGCACGATTGCAGCATACAACATTCTTACGGTGTTGAGTCTGGCATATATACGACAGATGGTAACGGACATTTATGGTATAAGAGGAAAGGCAACGAAGCATTGCCGGTGGAAGCAGTAAAGTCTGGTTTACCTTGGAATTACAGTATGGAGGCTGGCAAAACATTGATCCTGGAGATGCCACCTTCCTACTATAGTGAAAGCGGAACCAATCTGGCGGTAAAGCTGATATATACCTGTTATTATGAAACAGCGAACTGATTCAACATTACGATTTAATACAAAGGAGTTTACAGGTATGTATACATTAAAACTACCCTCAATGAAGTACAGGTACTTATTGGGCATTATTTTTTTATTGTTGATGAATGCTGTTCGTTCATTTGCACAATGCAGCGACTGGAATATTTCGGCGAAGATTGACAGCGCTACCTGTGCTGCCAACGGAAAAATAACGGTAACGCTTACAGGTGCCGATGTTCGTAACCTTGATAGTTTACAGTACAGGCTGGAAGCATTGACTACCGGGGGAACAGATGTGGCACAGAATTCTTCTAATATTCTTCAGAATCTTCGTCAGGGGAATTATCGGTTGACTGTAAACGGGTTGTGTAGTAGTAATCCGGTGGTGAAATCCATTGACGTGACGGTGCCTGGAAATTATGTGGATATGGATTATATGTTAGATGTTGACCTTTCGGCCCTGGGGACCTGCAGTAATGCAAAACTTTCGGTTATTATTACAAACGGAAAAGCCCCTTATATAGCTACCATATTAAATGCTCCCGCTGCTTATACCGGTCCCAGAACGTTTGTAATTAATGTGAGCCCATTTCAGATTAAAAACCTGCCTGCCGGTGACTATGATTTTTCTGTGGCTGACCAATGCGGTAATGGAAAAGTGAAATCAAAAAAGATTTATAGTGCTTCTTTTAGTAGTAGCGCCTTCTTTACTGCACCTGCTGCTGCTGTACAGGGTACTTGCGATGAAATATGGCTTCCTGCAATGTATGCAAGTGCGCCAGGTTATGAAAACTATTTATACTACGATACCACTAATTTTGCATTTAGCTATAAAATAAACGACCTGCCACGTACGCGGGACTATCGCTTTGATTTCAACGGGAATAAATTTAAGTTGCCTGCAGGAGTTGACTTTAAAAGCCTGTATGGTAAGGACATCACCACCTATGTTACTTCTCCGTGCGGTACTTCCTTTGAATTTGTTACCAGAATGTTCACTCCTTATCCAAGTATGGGTTTTGTCCCTAATTGTGATACGTCCGTTAATCTTTCCTATAATATATATAACCCTAATCTTTGTGCCCCGGTGTTTGTAAGCATATGGGATACCGTTTCTAAAAGATCATGGAAAGATACCCTTACTGCTGCCACTGGTATGAGTGCAGTTATTAAGAATGTACCTTTTGGTGTTTATCAGCTTACAGCCGTAACAAATGATGGTTACAGATTAGACACGATTACCTCAATAGCTTCCAGAGACACCACCAATCCTTATTACCTGAGGATTGAGCATCCGGAAGGCCCGAACGGAGATGATGGCTCCCTAGCATTCTCTATCGGAAATAGCAAGACCAATATGGCGCCAGGAACCCGCGTTCAGATTGTAAGTCCAGAGGAGGCTTTATTTGATGGAACGGTCACCTCGGAGAGTTATTCGTTCAACATAGAACACCCTACGGGTAAACCTACAGTGAAGTTTACAGCGGGGGATTATAAATTTATTATTACGGATAAATGTAAACAATACTCCCTTACCCTTCACGTTACAGAAGATGATATTTTCAGATATAACTGGAATTACACGACGCAGGAGACCTGCGATGGTCTGGTAGTTACGGCTAATGGTAATGCAAAGGTTGGAGGTAATATTTTGCCTTTGAGTTTAGTCAATTTAAAAAATGGATATGGGGTGCCGGAATCAGGAGCATCCCTGGTATTAAGAACAAGTGGAATTTATAAACTCGGTGTTATTGCCGGAACAAATTTCGGATACGATTATTCTCCACCAAAAGGGAATGGGGTAAGCGTAAAAACGATTTATTATAATAGAAAACATCTTGACCTGTTGTACTCTCTGGGTTGGATTTGCCCCGGCGCTCCTGATAATTCCGGTACCATCAGAGCCATCGCCATGAACGGTAATGGTAGTAAAGGGAGCTATGGTACTTATACCTATAGACTGGCGGAAGATGGTCATGGAAGCACCGGGCCTTATCTTGATAGTAATACTACAGGTAGCTTTACTTCTAATGCCCGTTACTCGCTGATGAAAAACAAAAACTATGATGTACAGATAACAGATGAGTGTAAAGCTTTTATAGTAAGAGGTATTAAGATCCTTGATTTCGCCAATTTTCAGGCGATTACTGCTGATAAGCCATTGTTTTGCGTAGGCGACACCGTATATTTTAACGCCGTAAATCTGCCTACATCAGCCAAGAATTATACCTGGACCAATCCACAAGGCCAGGTGTTTGATACCACACAAACTGCGGTGATATATAATGTAGATTCCAGTCATGTTGGTAATTACCACGTAAAGATTACCTCTGATCTTTGTGGTGCTCCTATTGAGGGAGATGTGTACCTGCGGGTAGCTCCATATATCACCAAATGTTACAGCGCGGTTACAGATACCAGTGTAAACCCATATATACACGGCCTGTTAGGTAACTGGCGTGCTGCTAAGTCATATACTTATTATGGTGCGCGCGCAGCGTCTGATCCTGCAGAGGAAACTAATATTCGTAAAGATGGAGCCTTTAATGATTTCTTGTCTTTCTGGCAAAAACAAACAAAAAACTGGACACCACAGAATAGCAATCCAGCCTGGGTATGGAATGCAGAAAGTACCATTTTTAACAAGAAGAGTTTTGAACTTGAAAACAAGGATCCACTGGGACGTTATAATGCGGCAATATATGGTTACAGCAATGCCGTACCGGTAGCCGTAGTACAGAATAGCCATTACCGGGAAGCCGGATATGAAGGATTTGAAGATTATCGGTTTGGAGGCAATGGTTGTAACGATGGTAGCTGTCCGGTAGATCGCCATTTTGATTTTTCCAGGTACATTAATAATATGGATACTACACAAAGCCATACCGGTAGATATAGTTTGCGGGTACAGCCGGGAGATAGTATCCTGTTTTCATCGATCGTGTCAGATACCGACAAAATACTGATGGCACCGGATTTCCGGATGGGGGCCACTAATTGTTCTGTCAGCCCGGAATTGCAAAGCGTGCGGGTAAACAGAGATGTATTATTACCTATTTATTCACCGCTGGCAGGTAAAAAAGTACTCTTCAGTGCGTGGGTGAAACAGGCGCAGGACTGTCACTGCAGCAGTTACGATAATATCAATGTAACGCTGTTTGTTGGAGGCCCGGTGCGGGTAACGGTTTCTGCGAAACCGAAAGGCGCCATTATTGAAGGATGGCAACGGTATGAAGAAGTGATAGATGTGCCGGCAGGATCCACCGCCTTCAGCCTGGTAATAGCTACTACCAATAATACAACCGTTTACTTCGATGATATACGGGTACACCCTTATAATGCCAATATGAAATCATATGTCTATGATCCTAAGAACCTCCGGTTAATGGGAGAACTGGATGAGAACAACTTTGCTACTTTCTATGAGTATGATGATGATGGTACCCTTACCCGTGTGAAGAAAGAAACAGAAAGAGGTATTAAAACGATTAAAGAAACCAGGAGTGCATTGTTAAAAGAAACAGCAGAGTAACCGCTGTACCGTGTAAGTGCCATTATAAAAGCATTCCCGAACCTATTGAAATATATGAAGACTATTTTGCTGAAAGTGATTACCAGGTGTAGTTGCTTGTTACTATTACTGCTTTTCATGAATAATGTCCATGCTCAAAATAGCAGGGGTATTTTGTTGAAAAAAACACTGGATGGTAGCAAAGGACAGTTGGTCAAGGATTCTTCGGTAACCCTGAAGGACAGTATTTACTTTGATCCTGTTACCAAAGTGAAACTGGATGCGGCTTATTTTCTAAGGAACATTATCACGTTCCGGCTCAACGAATACGCCACTATTTACCTGGGAGCTCCTTTCACTGCTTCAGCAGATGTTCGTATATTTTATGTGAAGCCGGACGGGAATGCAGATTCTTCTACGGTAACGCTGACACTTAATTACGATACGGCGCATACCTATACGCAGCGGAATAGTTTTGTATTTAATAATGCACACCAGGTCACCGTAAAAGTATTGGGTATTACTACCAATGCTGGTAAAGATATTAGTGCTGCATTGGTGCTGGATAATGAGATGGAGATCCGTCCGGTRTACAATTTATCCTGTACGGAGGATGTGATCAAAGCCATTAATTTTCAGCAACCCGCCAATGGAGATCAGGCCGATGAGTTGCCTGTTAGCTGGGAAGCCATTGTAGGGGCAGATGCGTACGACCTGGAATGGGCCTATATTGATTCCAGTGCCATCGAGGTAAAGGGGTGGATCACGCCGGATGTAAAAGATATTTTCGCTAATAATACCACCCGGGTTACCATTGCAGGTACTAATTACACGATTCCCTTATTATATGATAAAGTAGGTGTTTTATATTTCCGTGTGCGCGCGGCACAGGAAAAACCTAATGACATACGGGTAGAAACAGATTGGAGTACAAAGTTCAGCGCGGGATTAGGACAATATAGTTTTAATGGACATCAGCGCAACCTGAACTGGCAATCGTCTATATCGTTTGCAGAAGATGGTAAGCGCAAAGTGGTGGTGCAGTATTTCGATGGTAGTTTACGTAACCGGCAAACGGTGACCAAAGATAATATCACACAAAACATTGTTGTGGCAGAGTCTTTTTATGATTACCAGGGAAGGCCTGTTATCCAGGTGTTACCTACTCCTACGTTGGATAAGGTGATGAAATATACACCGGGGCTCAACTTACCGTTGAACGGGGTAGAATATGACAAAGACAACTACGACTACATTGCCGATGATACAGAGATGGTGGGCGCCAGTGCCAAACGTATGGATACTACTTCCGGTGCCAACCGGTATTATTCTCCGGCTAACCCGGAAGTAAATAAAGGGATGTCTCAGTATATCCCGGATGCGGAAGGATATGCATTCACCGAAACGGAGTATACACAAGATAATACCGGCAGAGTAAGCCGGCAGAGTGGAGTAGGACCTACCTATCGGTTAGGCAGCAACCATGAAACCAAATATTATTATAACCGGCCAGTACAGTCTGAGTTAGATGCGCTGTTTGGAACGGAAGTAGGTGTGGCCTCCCATTATTTCAAGAATGCGGTTTCCGATGCCAACGGGCAGCTGTCTGTCAGCTACGTGGATATGCATGGTCGTACGATTGCTACAGCGTTGACAGGAGAAAGAGGGAATAAGAACCTGAACGATCTTCCTTCAAAGAAGTTGCTGACAGTTACTGATTCTTTGTCCGGTGTAGATAATAATATCATCACAGAACGTGGCATACAAAGTATGTTTCCGCTGTTGATAGATGCAGATAGTAGCCTGTGCAGCTTTAATTATCTGTTGGCTCCGCCTGTATTACAGAAAAAAGGATGCGATAGTGCGATTACTTATTATACCGGTTTATATGATTTACGGATCCGCATTACCGATGATGTCCGCAACCAGCGTTTAGGCGGACAACCGGTAGAAGTGGTTTTCCGTAACTACGATCCGGCAGCTATCATTGCCGGGCAGCATCCATCTTTACCTGATACTATTAAAGTGTCGTTTAGCCGGATGCTCTATAAGGGCGTTTATAATGTTACGAAGACGCTTGAAATCAGCAAGCAGGCGATGGATTACTATCGCGATAGTATTTTCCTTCCATCGGCAGTATGTACTACGGTAGAGAAGTTAATAGAAAAGCAATTACAGGAAGCGCAAAAGAAGGATTGTCATCCTGCATGTGTAGGTTGTGATAGTCTGCATACCGATGGAGATGATATCAAATTGGCGATGTTGCAGGACATGATGCCTCCTTCGGGGCAGTACGCCGATTTATCTAACACTACTAACAAGTATTCTATTTTCAAAGGAGGAGATGACGGCAGTCCGGCTCCCTATGCCCGTCCCGATTTCCGGTATAACAATGCCTCCGGTGAGATCGATTCCGTGATGAACCCGCTTACGCGCAAGAATGGTATTCCGCAGGCGCTATCGCCGGACCAGTTTTCGGATGCCTTTAGATCTTCCTGGGCAGACGCGTTGTTACCTTTTCACCCGGAATATCTGAAGTGGAAAAACTACCAGGATAATCTAAAAGATGCCCAGTTGTGGGGCAAGGATTTTGAGAAGACGGCTACCTACTTTGCTGCTAAACAGAAAGGTTACCTTGATCCGATTGGTACCAATAGCCGGTTTGCCGGTTCAGGGGTACACGACCCGTTGATGACCAGGAATTTTGCGGCGCTAAAAAGTGCATTGGAACAATACCGGAAGGGAAGCTATTCCCTTTGGGTAATGGCGACACTGGCGGTAAAATGTCCTGACATGGCGGCCGGTTGTGTAGCGCTTAACCAGGAGGAGTCTGCCGCCTTTAATGAGACAACGATGTGTGGAGGTGACCTGGATATGGCCTGGCGCTCTTTCCGCACTTTATACCTACAGATCAGAAATGATGTGACCAATGATTGGTTAGAAGCTTCCGGTGGAGTAAGAGCATCTGCGTTATTGGGTATGAAAAAGATGCCTCATTTTTCATCGGTGAAGGATATGGCCGAGTATGTGACACTGGGTGACCCGGGTCAGGATACGTCCAAAGCGAGTACGGTTGCAAAAGACGCGATGGCTAAAATGTATGACGATAACTGCCGGGCCTATGTGAAAGTATGGATGCAGCAGTTGGCGCCGTGTAACTATGACTCTGCAGCTTTGCGTGAAATTACTGATAGCCTGGTGATTGTATGTAAAGGGGGAGCCGACCAGGAGCATCCTTATGGTTCCAGAACAATGAAACAGCCGGTCCCTGGTGTACCCGGCAATTTTGAAGAAGTGATTGCCGGTTATAATGCGCGTCATCTGCCATTGAGAAATCCTTATGTGTGTAATGCAGAGTTGCTTACTGATCCTTCTGCCTATGGCAAACAGGCGGCAGTGAGCAAGCCGGGTAGTTTCATGCGTCCGAAGTCCTGCGAGTGTGATAAGCTGCAGTCATTGCGTAATGAATACAACCTGAAGAAAGAACCGACAGACATAGATTTATCTACTTACCTGCAGCGTACCCGTGGCGTAAAGATTCCACAATCAGATCTGAATGCGCTGATAGATGCCTGTACCAATGCCACGCCGAGCTGTAACTATCTTCAGCAGCCGATCAATATTCCCGCTTTGCTGGACTGTAATGCGGCGCCGGCTTGTGTACCTTGCTATGTTACCGACAGTTTGTATGCTACATACTTACAGGCTTATCCTCAGTCGCAACCTGCATTAAACCTGAGTAATGATTCCGTACAGCATGCGAAGAACCGCCTGTTTGCGGCATATATGAATAATCGGCTCGGGTATCATTACCTGGCCTATGACTACCTGAAATTTAGAGACAGCTGTAGTAAAGGTCCTGTTCATACAAACAGAAATATTTGTGTGCCTGGTAGTGCTGAGAGTAAGCGAATGATTAACATCTATTCCAATGGAGGTACAGATGTAATTACGGATGTACGTAATACTCCGGATGATGGATACATTCTTGCTGGTTATACGACTGGTTGCAGCAATGGGGGAAAAGATGGATATATTATCAGAACCAATAAGAAAGGTGATCTGCTTTGGGCTAAAACCTACGGTGGCTCCGGTGATGACACCTTCTCGAAGTTAACGCCTACTCAGGATGGCGGCTATATTGCCATAGGCAGCACCAATTCTTACTGCTATGATCTGGGTGCTATTCTGATTGTGAAGCTGGATGCAGCAGGTAGCGTTACCTGGAATAAGGTAATAGATTTTGGTAAGGATCATGGTGGGTGGGGCAATGATATCATCGCAACATCGGATGGTGGCTATGCCTTTACGGGTTTACGCCGCACTGCCGGTGTTAATACAGACTGGATAACTGGTATGCTGACAGCTACCGGAGATATGACCTGGTTAAGACAGGGAGGTTCCGCAGTGAACAGAGATGTTATTAATCTATTAGAAAGTAATGATACGTTGGTCCTGGCCTCTTCGATTATGGAAGGTACCAACTTGGATGTGACGCTTATCAAGGTAAATAAGCAAAATGGTAATGGACTCGGTGTCAACCAGTATGACCTGGAGGGAAGAGGTAACATTTGCAACAATATATTAAAAACGCCTACTGGTTACAGACTTGCAGTTGCCAATCTGAAAGATGCGAGCAACACTACAGTGAATGGAGTATTACTGGATCTCAATACCGACGGTAGCATTGTGGCCGCCAAAAAGATGTTGAGTCCCGTTTCATTGGATCCACAGGCCAGTACGGTTTCCTGGATAGTGGCGGGAACCAGTGACGGAGGAGTGATTGCTTCTCAGTCTACCAAAGATGCTTACTGGTATAAACTCGATGCCAATAATATACCGAGGTGGGGTAGCCGCGTAAATATTCCTGCCAGTGAATGGGTAACGCGTTTGGTGCAGAACCGTAATGGCGGCTTTGCCGGTGTAGGATTAAACAACAATCACGCGATGCTGATGCTGGCGGATGCTCAGGGAAAGACCGGGTGTACCGATCTACCGGAATCGTTGGGTGTTGTTGATATTACCAGCTCCTGTATAAGAAAACCGCTGGGACCAGTAACGGATATTTCCCTCACTACTAACAATATCAGTACGGTTGCTATAGGAGAAAAAATATGTACACCGGCATTTAGCACGGAGAGCTGTCCGGGCATAGACAGTTGTTATGAGCTGTTGGAAGGGCCGCTGTTATGTGGTAACACGGAAGCTACCTTCCCGGATATCACCGTCCCTGAAATCACTAATTGCTCTGATAGCTCGATCTTTGCAGATGCAAAAGGAAGAGAGTTATTCAATGTATATCGTGATTCACTGATCAATGATTTTGACAGGTCTTACCTGAGAACGGCTTTATCTGCTGTTTATGGAGAGCGGTTTGCGGTGCAGCATGCCAGCTATGAGCATCATTATACCTTGTATTATTACGATCAGGCAGGTAACCTGGTGAAGACGATTCCTCCGGCCGGCGTTGTGAAAGATGCTACGCCTGATTGGGCCCGTCGTGTAGCAGCAGCAAGGGTAGCGGGGCTGACTTTAGTACCTGCTCATACCATGGCTACTCAGTACCGCTACAATACCTTAAATCAGGTGGTGGCGCAGTATTCTCCGGATGGTAACCTGAGCCATTTCTGGTATGACCGTTTGGGCAGACTGGCTGTTTCTCAGAACAGGAAGCAGGCATTAGCTAACGCCTATAGCTATACGCTTTATGATTACCTTGGCCGTATTACAGAAGTCGGAGAGATTTCCAGTAGTGCTGGGATGACACCGGAGATTTGCCGGGATGCGACTTCATTGTCTCAATGGATCGCAGTAGCAGGTAACAGCAGATCGCAGATTACCAGAACGGTGTATGATTTGCCCAATACCTTCCTGGAACAGGATATCTGGCAGGCAAAGAATCTGCGTAACAGGGTATCCTGGAGCGCTGTTTATGATCACATCGCAGATACCGTACCTGGTGGGCAGGCTTCTGCCACCTACTATAATTATGATATTCACGGCAACGTACGTACGTTGTTGCAGGATTATAGCGCCAATACACCTAACCCTGGTAACCGCTTTAAGAAGATTGAATACAATTATGATCTGATTAGTGGAAAAGTAAATAGTGTTAGTTACCAGCCAGGTCAACGAGATGCGTTCTATCACCGCTATAGTTATGATGCGGAGAACAGGATCACCAATGTTGAAACCAGCCGTGATAGCATTTACTGGGAGAATGATGCATATTATCAGTACTATAAGCACGGACCTTTAGCCAGATCTGTGATTGGGCAACAGCAGGTGCAGGGAATGGATTACGCCTATACGCTACAGGGGTGGCTCAAGGGAGTTAATAGTACTACCGCTACCAGTGCATTTGATATAGGGAAAGATGGTGCTAAAGATGGTATTACTGCACAAGACGCATTTGGTTTCGCGTTACATTATTTTGGTGATAATGATTATAAATCAATAAACAGCACCGTTCATCCATTCGCATCGGCGGGTGGTACACTACAATCACTGTACAACGGCAACATCAGTGCCATGAGTGTAAATATTCCTAAGGTAGGTACGCCGCTGATGTACTCTTATACATATGATGCATTGAACAGACTGGTGGCGATGAACACCGCACATAACCTGAATGCAGCTACGAATACCTGGGCTCCCATTAACGTATCTGATTTTGGAGAAAGAATCAGTTATGACCCTAATGGTAACATATTGACATATGATCGTCATGGTAACAGTACCTGGGCAGGCAAGTCAATGTCGATGGATAGCATGCGATATCACTATGAGCCAGGTAAAAACCAGTTACTGTCGATCAGTGATGATGTATCGCCTACTGCATATGATAATGATATTGATGGTCAGGTAAGCAATAACTATGTATATGACAGCATCGGCAACATGATAAAGGATATACAGGCTGGTATTGACATAGAATGGACGGTGTATGGAAAAATCAAGCAGATAAAAAAGGCGGATAGCTCCATCATTGTTTATACCTACGATGTTGCTGGTAACCGTATCAGTAAAGTTGCCAAAGGAATAGAAACCCGTTATATCAGGGATGCTTCCGGAAACGTAATGAGCGTGTATGTAAGTGGCGATCAAGCTATTAACAGTGGATTGCTCAGTCAGACGGAAACGCATCTTTATGGCAGCAGCCGACTGGGAATCAATAACATGGCCACCCAGGTGCAGAATGATGATACTACGCAGTTGGTAAGATTGCAGGGGTTAGGTTTCGGAACGTTTGCTACCTTTACAAGAGGTAATAAGTTCTTTGAATTAAGTAATCATTTGGGAAATGTACTGGCAACTGTGACGGATGCTAAGAAAGCGGTATCCGTCAATGGCAATACAGTGGACCATTTCGAAGCAGCCGTGGCGAGTGCGCAGGATTATGCACCGTTTGGTATGGGACTACAGGGTAGGGGATTTGATGCGGGGAATTATAGATATGGGTTTAACGGGAAAGAGAAGGATGATGAGGTGAAAGGAGAGGGGAATCAGCAGGATTATGGGATGCGTATATACGACCCACGAATCGGGAAGTTCTTAAGTGTTGATCCATTAACGCAAGAATATCCATGGTACACACCATACCAATTTGCAGGTAATACGCCGATACAGGCCATTGACAGAGACGGTGAAGAAGAAGAGTTAACCCTGTTTACAAATGCAATGAAACAAAAGGCTGTAATGCAAATGGATAAGGCCTGGGTTGTTAAGTTGCGAAATACAGGGACTATTACTGCAACAAAGCCCAATTGGGCCGAGAAGGTTAAGAATTGGGTGGATAGCAAGTCACCAACTCATACATGGGCGCTTTTGACACGATTGGTATATGGAACGGTTAATGATGCAAAGATCCTCTATACTTCTGCAGTTGATGGAAAAAATAGTGCTCGGGGTTTGGATAATGTAGGTGTTACAGATTATAAAGAGAGAGTTGGAGCTGGTTTAAATACATTAATGAATTTTACCAGTTTTGCATTAAGTACAGAATTCGCATTGGAAAAAACAATTAAAAGGTTTGATCCATTAAAGTTCACTGAAGATGAAAGTTTAACGAGCCAGCAGTGGTTTAGATATAATAAGGAACAAATTGGTTTTTACGAATGGCATAATGGAACAGGAGGAAATGGCGTTCCCTTTGTTGACGGCTATATGTCAATTGAAATAAACCTTGATGAAGAGTTACAAGGCATGGGATTGGGAGCCAAGATTTTTGATCGGGGGATGGAAGATACGTTTGCTGATATTTTTAAAGGCACCTGGGTCGAATCGCCAATTTATAAGAATGGGATATCTGATAATCTAGTTCAATATAGGAAAGGTTTAGCAGAAGGACTATCAAAAGACAAAGCCGCATGGAATACATGGTCAGGAAGACAAGCAAATAAACATGGTTTTAAACATGTTACCGTGACAGATATTGAAAATGGTGTTCAAGCAACATTTACTAAATAATCACTATTTAGCGTTATATATGATAAAAGTTTGTATTTCAAGTGATGTGTCAAATAGGAGTATCTCAATTGATTTGAATGATATTCGAAATGTGTTCCCTTCTGGACAGTTTTCTACAGATAGTTGGTGCGATACGATGTTTTTTAAAGAAGAGCTAATTTTCATAAAAGATAGAGTATCTGAGCAAATAGAATTATTGTTTGATAAGGTTGTTTATGAGGAGTCTAAAATGATTCCTTATACTATTTTAGTGTATAAGGGGGAAGAGTTAAGATTGAACTATAGAAAAGAAATTGA
This sequence comes from Chitinophaga sp. 01L420, assembly GCF_056399985.1. Taxonomy (NCBI): domain Bacteria; kingdom Pseudomonadati; phylum Bacteroidota; class Chitinophagia; order Chitinophagales; family Chitinophagaceae; genus Chitinophaga; species Chitinophaga sp. 01L420. Next base: position 105,862 of record NZ_JBFTSK010000016.1, on the reverse strand, counting down.
TTTTAATATTGGAGTTTTGATAAGTTTGTTTAATATAGTCTATCAAGCTATTGAGCGTAATGGTTTTTTAGTATTATACAACTTAACTTACTTAAATAGAGAGGTAGATAGTATGATCTTTTCTGTTTTGAAACTTGGATTGTGTACTACTGTTGAAAGTTTAGAAAAGGAACTGATTAGATTGAAGAAGAAGTATGAATTGACTCATTCTTTTTCAATAAATGAAATAAGAAAATCTATTGATGTACTTCTGAATTTGGGAATTGTTGATAGTGAAAAAGATGGAGTTAATTATAAGGTTACGGCTAAAGGATATATGCTTCAAATGTAATTTTATTATTTGTTAGATAGGTCCGTATTATCAATTAACATCAAAGTGCCATGGCTAAATTTAAATGACACCCGTTGCTACAATTCCTTCTGCTCGCTTAGATAAATGAGTGTGCCTAAAGCCGAAGCACAGATCAGAGGATGATACTTCCGATCATTTTCAAGCGAGCTTTGCAGAAACTGTGTATTATTTTTAAAGGTTAGGTAAAAACATTGCATAAACATCCAAAAGGCAACTTTGGAATTCTTATAGAGTAGATTAAGCATTGAATCTGAAAAATTATATATGAAATACATTATTACCCTACTATTCCTCTGTTTTGCACACCACCTGTCCGCACAAAACTCCCTCGTCACTCATCAATTCATCCAACAAAAAGTAGCCGCTGGTTATTTTCGTCAACGCCCTGCCACTACTATCCCTACAGATAACAAGTGCATCACTGTTGCCGAAGCCAAGGCCTGGCTATTTTTAGATGAAACGAAATTACCAACAAACGGAAGAATGCCATGGTGGAGTGAACTGGTGCCGGCGAGTGTAGCACTCTTTAGAGAAAACAGACTCCATAGCAAAATAGTAAAGGCATATGCTGTTATTTAAACTCAAACGACATCTGGTACATCAATAAGTGAGTATCACTTAGTTATTACAGGGTAAACTAGGTCCTTAAAAAATAAAACGGAAGCATTGACCTGGGCTAACTTGAGCCCGGGTAATCTCCTCCTTCGCACATTAAGCCTACTGCCTTCCAAGCAGTAGGCCCTTGGTTCATATCCCCGATTTCTCCCTAATAATACTACATGAGCATCTGACTACAGATCAGTGGCCCGGCACCTCATTCCTTTATAGTGCAAACTCAGAAACGGGTTTAGGTCGTTACGCACAGATAATTCAACCACGAATTTCAAAAAAGGGAATTAATTACAAATAGACGGGAAATATGCTCATTATCCACCCTTCATTTTCGCTGCACCTTTGTATCATCAACACAAACAAAAACGCTAAAAACTAAACAAAATGAAAAATCAAGCAGTAAAAAACGTAGTATTAGTACATGGTGCATTCGCTGATGGTTCTGGATACAAAGGTGTTTATGAGCATCTTACCAAACAAGGCTATCATGTTACAGTGGTGCAAAACCCATTGACTTCTCTCGAAGACGATGTAACTGCAACGAGGCTTGCACTGGACAACCAGGATGGTCCTGCTATCCTGGCCGGCCACTCCTGGGGCGGTGCGGTGATCACAGAGGCAGGAAACCATTCTAAAGTTGCCGGATTGGTTTATATCGCCGCTTTTCAGCCAGATAATAATGAAACCGCTTTACAATGGTTTCAGACTGCCCAACCTGCTCCCRAGAATGGGGTGCTACCTCCCGATGAAAAAGGCATTGTTTATTATGATAAGGCAAAGTACCATGCCGGTTTCTGTGGTGATCTGAGCAAAGAAGACGCTGAGTTTATGTATGCTTCACAGGGTGCGTTTTACGGTAAATGCTTTGTAACTCCGATTACGGAGGCTGCATGGAGAACCAAACCTACATTTGGTATCGTGGCTACGGAAGATAAAAGTATCAATCCCGATATCCAGCGTAATATGTACAGTCGCTCTAATACCAGGGTCACTGAAATCAAAGGTAGCCATGCCGTATATGTTTCACAACCGCAAAAGGTGGCTGCTGTCATCGCAGATGCGGCACAATTCGCGTCCATCTGATAATAAGGCTCTTCAATTCTTCCACAGGCCCCATTTGCCACAAGCGGCAAATGGGGCCTGTGGATTTGAGGATATGAGGTCCCGGCACTTAAACTTTGGCCTTCCATTCTTCTTTCGTATTTTGGGTATTGATCAAACAGCACCAGTACTGTGCTGCATTTCAATCATCATTCATTAAATCAGGAATGAAGCTTAAAATAAAGGAAGATAATACAGGCGGGGAGTTGCTGCTTTTTAAGGAAGAAGCAGGTTTTGACCGTTTGTTTTTTTCCAAAGACCGGTTCAACAAGTATTTTACGATTGCCTGGAATCCAGGAGAAAGTCAGATCGTTACCATCGATGGAACTGAATATGAATTTCCTGGCAATACGTTGCTGACGCTCTTGTTTAGCCAGTCTTTCAGCTTTGAAAATTCCGAAAGTATTATTGCCTGGCAATTTAACCGGGAATTCTATTGTATTATCGATCACGATAGTGAAGTGAGTTGTGTGGGGTTCTTGTTTAGCAGTACAGATCATATGTTCGTTAAGCTGAATGATCATGCTCAGCAAAAGTTGCAACTGCTATCTAATGTTTTCATTGAGGAATTAAATACCTCGGATCATATCCAGAATGAAATGCTCCTGGTGTTATTAAAGCGTTTGATCATTTACGTAACCCGGTTAGCGAAATCAGGATATGTACCAGTTAAAAAACTTCCCGACGAAAGGTTTCATATCATTCGAAAATTCAACCTGCTGGTAGAAGCACATTTCAAGTCGGAGCACTCCGTTAGTTTTTATGCGCAGCAGCTCTGTAAGTCCCCCAAAACCTTATCTAATCTTTTTGCGATTTTTAATCAGAAAACGCCTTCACAGATCATCCAGGAAAGGATCACTGTGGAAGCAAGACGGCTATTGAGTTATACCGACAAATCAATTAAACACATCACCTTTGAACTCGGATTTGAAGACGTAGCCTACTTCTCCAACTTCTTCAAAAAAAATATAGGGGTATCACCTTCGGATTTCAGAAATTCTTCAGGAATAGCTAAAGAAGGGAAATAATCACAACTAATCGGGAAATGCGCTCATCGCTGCCACCTGCTTTTCATCGCATCTTTGTATCGTTGATTCAAACAAAAAACTTCAACAACAAAAAAGATGACAAAGTCAATATTTAAAAGCGCTATCCTGGCTGTAACACTGGCCCTTTCTACCTTATTTGGTGCAGTAACTGAAGCAAATGCACAAGTAGTAAAAAATRTAGTATTGGTACACGGCGCGTTCGCAGATGGCTCCGGCTACAAAGGCGTTTATGAAGCACTGACCAAACAGGGATACCATGTCACTATTGTACAAAATCCTTTGACGTCTCTTGAAGATGATGTGGCTGCAACAAAGCTTGTGTTGGATGCGCAGGATGGTCCTACGATTCTTGCCGGTCACTCCTGGGGTGGTGCCGTTATCACACAGGCAGGAAATCATCCGAAAGTTGCCGGACTGGTGTATATCGCCGCTTTCCAGCCAGATAATAATGAAACAGCTTTACAATGGTTCCAGACTGCCCAGCCTGCACCAGAAAACGGCGTATTGCCTCCCAATGAAAAAGGTATCGTTTACTATGATAAAGCAAAGTTCCATGCGGGTTTCTGCGGTGATCTGAGCAAAGAAGATGCGGAGTTTATGTATGCCTCACAGGGCACCTTTTACGGCAAATGTTTTGTAACCCCAATTACGGAGGCTGCATGGAGAACCAAACCTACATTCGGTATTGTAGCTACGGAAGATAAAAGCATCAATCCCGATATCCAGCGTAATATGTATAAACGTTCCAATACCAAGGTGACAGAGATCAAAGGTAGTCACGCTGTATATGTATCACAACCACAGAAAGTAGCTGCTGTGATCATTCAGGCCGCCAAAGAAGCATCCCATAAATAATTCCTGCAACAGGGCATAACAAAATTAATAAGCGCGGCTATCAGCCGCGCTTATTTGATTATTTCAAAGGCACCACCTTAAAATCTTCAAATACCACATTAAATGGTAATTTCCCGGGAGCCGCTGCTACGGGGCCTATCTGCACTTTTCCACCCGGAGGAAAATGCGCCAGGCGAAGCATATCAAATTTTTTATTATCAAAAGAATATTCAATCTGTACATAATCCCCTTTACGCAGCATTTTCAGCCACATACTTTTAGGACTGTCATGACGCGGTACAACTGACCAGTCAGATACTTCACGGGTCACTACGGCGCTTACATTCTGTACGCCATCTACATATTCAATACCGGTTTTAATCCAGTTTTTGTCGTTGGTGCGGATCATCAGGCCGGCCTGATGAAATAGTTCTTTATATTGACCGGTAATTTTTACCGTGGCTGTAAAATCACCTTCCTGTTCCTGGTAGTAAAACGGGCCGTTGTCGCGGATAAATCCGTAGTGGGTTACCTGCCAGTAATCGGTGCCGGGATCAACGGTGACGTTGATTTTATTATCGGCGGCAGACCATTTTTTCGGTGTATTATACCATTGCATTGTTTGTGCTTTGAGTCCCATGCTGAGTGCTATGAAAGCGGAGATAGCTACAAGTCTTTTCATGATGTTTCCGTAAAATTTCATGTAAGATCATAAATAAATGCTGGAAGTAATAATTAATGGGGAAAAGGAAGTAAAATATGCTTTGTTACCCTCCCTGAGTTTCAGTAACTTTAAGAACCATGCATTAACCCTCCCATCAAATTAAAATAGCCATCATGAGTATAGAGAACCCTGTAATAAAGAGCCAGAAAGCCGCGGCAATAATAGTAGCACATCCTGACGATGAAACTTTGTGGGCAGGAGGCACTATCCTGTATCATGAACATTGGGACTGGACAGTGGTGAGTCTTTGCAGAGCCAGTGATACAGACCGGGCGCCTAAATTTTTTAAAGCATTACAGGTATTCGGTGCGCAGGGGATTATGGGAGATATGAATGACGGCCCGGAACAAACACCGCTGCCGCTGACAACCGTAGAAAAGCAGGTCCTGACGTTGCTGCCTGTGCAACATTATGACCTTATTATTACACATCATCCACAGGGAGAATATACACGACACCTGCGTCACGAAGAAGTAAGCCGGGCAGTGATCCGGTTGTGGCAGCAAGGTAAAATTATAGCAGATGAACTGTGGGTATTTGCTTATGAAGACGGGCTGAAGGCCTATTATCCGGAAGCAGTACCCGAAGCGACTATTTATCATGTGCTGGAGAAAGACATTTGGCAACGCAAATATGAGGTAGTCACCAATACTTATGGTTTTAAGAGCGATAGCTGGGAAGCAGCCACCACACCATTGGCGGAGTCATTCTGGTGTTTTAGTAACCCGGAAGAAGCACTGCAATGGCTGAACAGTTTACCACCTGAATTATGAAAGTGCTATTGTTGTATGATTATCCGCCCGCACCGGGTGGACTCGCAACGCAAGGGGATTTATTGTACCGCGGTTTGCTGGAAATAGGCATAGAGGCCTTTTCGGTTCACTATGATTCTCCATTGGAAAAGGAATGGTATTACCGTTGGTTTAAGCCCGATGTGGTACTCGGAGTCGGGTACTGGGGCCATACACCCCAGTTGATCCTGCATCCGCAGAAATTTGGACTGCAGGCAGTTCCCTGGCTGGTGGCAGACGGTTACATTGCCAACTACCAGGATGTGCTCAATAAACTGCCGCTGATACTGGTAACTTCTCAATGGGTGAGAGAAATGTATATCCGCGATGGCATCAGCGGTGAAAAGATAATGGTATTACCAGTGGGATGTAATACAGACAAGTTTACTCCCATGGGCCGGGACCATCCGCAGGTAAATGCCGTGCGGGAATCTTTGGGGATAGCGCCGGATGAGCTGATGTTGTTGACAGTAGGAGGAGATGCCTGTTCAAAGGGCGCCAGAGAGGTGATGCAGGCATTGGCAACGTTAGAAGATAAAGTACCATCCAACTGGAAGTATATCTGCAAAGTATGGCCGCAGCCCCGTACCCGGCTGCAGAATGAATTGGACCTGGAGCTGGCGGCACAACTGGGACTCACAAACAAAGTCCAGTATGTAACCAGTATCGTATCCAGGAATTATATGCCTTACCTCCTCAATGCCTGCGATATCTATGTGGCGCCGTCGCGGCTGGAAGGATTCGGCATGCCGCAGATAGAAGCTGGGGCCTGTGAAAAATCGGTGATCGGCATTCATGCAATGGGCATGCTGGATACATTGGTCCATGAAGAAACAGCGCTGATGGCAGGTGTGGCAGAGCGGATTGTAGTGAATGAAGTCATTTTAGGATTGGAGTCTGGTTTTACAGCTGATCATAAAGTAGTATTTGGTACCCCCCGTACGGTAGACTATAGGGCAGATGTGAATGATATAGGCCGGTATTTACAACGGTTAATGAACGATCCGGCGTATAGGGATCAGTTAGGAAAGGCAGCACGGCAAAGGGTAGTCGATCAATTCGATTATCGTACGGTAGCCCGGCAATTTGTGCGGGTGTTGAATGAAAAACTTAATATTCATTGAACATGGAAGCATCTACCTGGTTAACAATAACCGCGGCAAGAGACGCTGCTTTGCAGGTACTACTGCATAATGTGAACGGGCCCTTTCATGGTTTGCCGCGCACGGCCGGATGGGGATACCCTGAACCTTATACGAGAGATTTGCTGCTGTCATTTTTTGGTATAGCCGTTACCGGTAATGAAGTGCTGATAAAAAGTATCAGAAAGGTGCTGGAAACGCTGGCGAAAAATCAAACCCCGCATGGACATATTGCTTCACTGGTACATGATAAAGAAGATCTGGGATCGAGTGACAGCACGCCTTTGTTTCTCCTGATCACAGGCATGTACCGCAAACTCACCAATGATCCCACGTTCCTGGAAGAGGCGGTGAACAGGTCCCTGACCTGGATGGAATATCAGAGTCCTTCTGATCGTTTCCTGGTAGCGCAGCAACCTACCAGCGACTGGCGCGATGAGCAATGGGTGCTTGGCTACGGCTTATTTGTAAATACGCTGGTGTACAGCTACCTGCGCATACTGGGGCAACATGCGCGGGCGGATCGCGTAAAGCAGGACATGGGTCGTTTTACGATCACCGCTGGAGTGCAGCATCATCATGTACATGAAGGGCTGATGGTAAAGCATAAACCTTATTATGCGATGTGGTCCTATAAGGTGTTGAGCAGTGAACGGTTTGACTTGCTGGGCAATAGTCTGGCTATTCTCTCCGGCATTGCAGCGCCTACCAGGGCGGCGGAAATGGTGTCCTGGATTGAAGAAGAATGTGGGGAGCTGATGAAAAACGGGCAACTGTCCGTAAAACTGCCTCCTAACTTCTTCCCCTATACGAAACCGGGTGATTATGACTGGCATGAACGATATGCGATTTATAATCTGCCAGGTGAGTACCACAACGGTGGGATCTGGCCCTTTATCTGTGGCTTTTATGTGGCGGCACTGGTGGCTGCAAAAAAGTATAAGCTGGCAGAAGAAAAGCTGGTTGAGTTAACCCGCGTTATTACTATTTCCAACAGCGGGGCCCTGGAATATGGATTCAATGAGTGGCTGAAAGCACAGGATGGTACTGCAAAAGGGCAGGAGTGGCAAACCTGGAGTGCTGCGCTGTATCTGTATGCCGTACAATGTGTGGAAGAAAGACGTACACCATTTTTTGAAGAGATGAGAGCTGGCGAAGGCGCTGTCAGCTAGATAAGTATCCTGTACATTCCCTTTTACAGTACAATGAATGGTAGTATCTTCGCTGCCATAATCCCGTTGTAATACCAAATTTATGAAGATGAGCGCCTTTAGATCCCTGCTCCTGTTAGCTAGTTTTAGTTTATCGTTTGCTGCCTGTAATCTTGAAATGGCCGGACCGGATGTGAATCCTGTTTACCCGCCTGGTACACCTCCGCCTGTTACGCCGCCTGCAGGCAGTGCTAAAATAGAAGGCACCTGGAATTTTGTGGGTCTAACGGTAAAGAGCAGTACCTCTCAGAGAGAGAGCGGAGTTACCATGAAATCATATAGTGAATATACGACAACGGCTAATGCGGGTGTTTTTGTTTTTGATGGTAAAAATATCACCGTCACTGGACTGGCCTACTCTATCAATGGCACTATGAAAATGACGGTGAGTGCCCCTGGCGTACCTTCTCAGGATGTGACCCAGCCAATTGTAGTGACTGTACCGCCTTATGATGTCGTTTCTCCCTACAAAGAAATAGGTGCGAATAAGATTCATATGGATGAAGGATTTGTTGGAGATCCGACCGGAATGGGAGGAGTTCCTACACAGGGTGCCGATGCTACAGTAGTGGTGGAAGGCGATAATATGACTATGACGATTGACCTCAGCCAGGTAGTAGTACCGGGTACGCAGGTGTCCGGATCACAGGTGGCTAAATTTGTAAGGAAAAAATAAACAGTTGACGACTATAAAAAAGTAAAGGGTGACCATCACGGTCACCCTTTACTTTTTCCCCTATTTCTTTGCATCTGTTGCATGCCATATCTCTTTAATCGTCTCCTCTGTATTCATCCCATCCGGGCAATTTGCAGAACGGGTGTTCGCCCGGAATTTCAATCTGGGTTTCTTATAGCCCAACGTAACGATGCGTGTTACAGGCATTTGCAGGTGGCCATTTGTATCATGGGAGGCCACCCATGCATGGGCATACCGCAGCCAGTCGTTGCGGTATTGCTCCGGTTGCTGATAAAACCAGCTGATCTCATCATAGCCCCAGGGGTAGATGGTGGTGGTATCTGGTACGCCGGGATGATTACTAACGCCAAAATTATCCAACTCTACAAGATAAGGCATGGAGGCGGCTTTCCAGCCACTGGGTGAAATGCCGCCTTTGCTTCTCCCGAAAAGGGCATCGGTAAAACCCATTTGCAGGATACCTTGTTGCGGATGTTCGGGAACAGATTTGATGCGCAGTGGAAAAGAGTTGAAATCAAGTAAACTTTTTCCATTTACCACCATGCCACCGGATGGGGTATGGGCATCGAGCAATACCCAGTGATGGCGGGTATGATCTTTGGCATAGGCGCGCAATTTTTCCAGGAAGGCGGCCCAGGTGGTCAATGCAGGATCTTCCATGCCGATAAGCGCGATCTGTCCCAGGTGTAGGGCTTCACAGCCAACTTCCATGTAGGTGCCGGCGAGGAACATAAACCATAGCTGTGTTTCTTTGCGGGTAATATCGGGTACACTATTGCCTTTACTCCAGTGGTTCACGAGTTTCCCATTGAGATTGAGCATGTCGTCATAACGGAAATGCCGTTGTTCCGCAGGGTATCCAAGTGCCTTAAAAGCCCAGTCGGGTATGGGAATGGTGTTGACCTGTTCGGTGATCTGTTCAAATAATGCTGCCTGAAAAACTATTTCCGGATCGCTTTTCTGTACTTCCTGTACCAGGCGTTTGGCATTGGCCAGATAGTCTTTGTTGGCGAGTACCGCTTCGCTTCCCCAGCGATAAATTGCTCTGCCGATAAACTTTGCACCCAGGTTGTGAATCAGGCGGATATCATCTTCTTTGTTGGGATAGGGGGCATCTAATGCGTAAGGATCTACGGCCAGGAATTCGGTCATGGTAACGGCATGATCCAGGTAATGTTCCAATAGAGGCCGGGAAATACCCTTTTCATTAAAGGAGGGTTGCTGCGCGTGGATGGCAGTTGTACCCATAATAAATACTGCCAGCAGTGTTGCTGCCGGACGCTGAGTGATTAATCGCATGTCGTGGAATAAATTTGAAAACAAGATACTTTTTTTTGCCAAAGCATTACTACATTTTGGATGTGTGGTACAACCGTTTTTATGCTATATTTAGTTTCTAAAAACGACCCACATACATCATGAAAGCATTGTCGGATCAATTCCCCGTACTGCAAACCCCACGCCTGCACCTCATTGAAATACAACATGCCCATCAACCGGATCTGTTTTATCTTTTAACAGATAAGCGGGTGACGGAATACTATCATGTAGTACCGTTAACGGAGGTAGGGGATGTAAGGAGGGTAGTGGATTTTTTAAAGCAACGTTTTTTAGATAAGCAGGGTATCCGCTGGGGGATTGCCTTGGCAGGCCGGCAGGAACTGATTGGCATGATTGGTTTCAACAGTTTTGTTCCGGGTCATAAAGGAGTGCTGGTGTTTGCGCTGGTGCAAGAGTATTGGGGCAAAGGGTATATGACCGAAGCGATAGCAGCGGTACTGGAATACGGTTTTACTGCTTTGGAGCTGAAGAGGATTGAAGCGGAGGTGCTGCCGGGAAATAAGGCTTCGGAGAAAGTATTGATAAAGACCGGCTTCCGGCATGAGGGATTATTGCAACAATGGATGCTTTGGGACGACAAAGCCTACGATATCAATATGTATGCGCAGCTACCGCCGCACCAGTAAAGTATCTTTACTGAACCATTTGCTTAGGGGCACGACAATCACTTGCCCTGGCAGGACGGCACAATAAAGACACTACAGGTAAGATTATCCGGCTGTTGCTGGCTTAGGCTTTTTTAGCGGCTGCTTTTTTGGGAGCAGATTTTTTAGCGGCAGTTTTAGGCGTATCAGCCTTGGGAGTATCGGCTTTCGGAGCAGTTRCTTTTTTGGCTACGGCTTTTTTGGCAGCAGCTTTCTTTTTAGGCTTGGCAGGTGCTTTTTCTTTTTTCTCTGACAATCCTGCTATCATGGCCTTGGTGGCCTTCTTAATGTTACGAAGAAACTTCTTTTCTCCTAAAGTCTCTTTTAAATCACCCAAAGCGGCAGTTAATACTTCGGCTACTTTTAAACCAGCATCCTTTTTCAGATGCTTGCCGGTCGGTTTCCTGGAATCGGTCATGGATAAATAATTTATTTACAAAAACATTTAGGTGCAAAATTAACAATTATATAATATTGGCAATGTTAAGTTTTATATTGACATGGTAAACAGACGTATGTGCTTTTTGTAAATTATATATTTATTGAATATTAAAAGTGTGAAATGCATATGCGGTAAAATCATTTTTCGTATAGCCGGAGGCGGTAGTAAGTGCCACAAATCCTTTTTTTCGCTGCCTTTATCAGCTATAATTTCATTATATTGAGAACAGCTACCGGTGTTGTGTCGGAGCTTGTTATTGTTTTAACCATAGGGGTATGGGTTCCAGAGATGTCATTATTATAGGAGGCGGCCTTTCCGGCCTGACCAGTGCTATTCATTTATCGAAAGCTGGTTTACAGGTAACCGTTATTGAAAAGAATACATACCCTTCGCATAAAGTTTGCGGAGAGTATGTTTCCAATGAAGTGTTACCTTATCTGCAATCGCTCGGGGCTGATCCCGCAGCATTGAATCCTTCCCGGATCGACCGGCTTATTATTTCAGATCATTACGGCAAAACACTGGAAACGCAGCTCCCCATGGGAGGCTTTGGCGTGAGTCGCTATGCTTTTGATCAGTTCCTGATGCAACAAATGCTAAAGAACGGCGTGGCGTTGATCGGGGATACCGTTACCAACGTGGTATTTGAAAACGACCGCTTCTTTATAGACACCCACGAAAACGGGGTGTTTTCTGCCCCCGTAGTATTGGGTGCCTATGGCAAAAGAGCTGCCCTGGATGGTAAACTGTCCCGTAGCTTTATGAACGAGAAATCACCCTGGCTGGCCGTGAAAGCACATTACAGGGGCGATTTTCCGGCAGATACGGTAGGGCTTCATAATTTCGATGGAGGCTATTGCGGTGTATCCAAAGTAGAAGATGATATATTGAATATCTGCTATCTCGTTAGTTATGAAAGCTTCAAAAATTATAAGAATATAGGAGCACATCAGGAGCAGGTATTACATCGTAATCAACACCTGAAAGATATTTTCGAAAGCAGCACCCTGCTGTTTGATAAGCCACTCACTATTAGCCAGGTTTCTTTTTCAGAAAAAGAAAAAGTAGTCCATCATATTTTAATGACAGGAGATACTGCCGGTCTTATTCACCCGCTCTGCGGCAACGGTATGGCGATGGCGATACAAAGTGCGCAGATCGCCTCAGAAAAGGTGTTACAGTATTTTGCAGCACCCGTAAAAAACAGGTTGGCATTGGAACAGGACTATACAAAAGCCTGGAATAAAATGTTCAGCAGCCGTATGCGTACCGGCCGTGTTTTATCACGGCTGTTCCGGAATGAGAAATTATCTGCTACCATGATGAAAGGACTTATTTTATTCCCCGGCCTGTTGCCAGGGATTATCAGACGTACGCATGGCAAACCGCTAAAAGCAGCACTGGAATGCGTATAAATACCCGGCAAAGAAGTCAGGCGCCCGAAATTATGGATGATTTTAACATGGATGGGGAATTGTTAAAAGAAACATTACGTAAAATAGCACAAATCAACCGGCTGCTGGGTGGCAACCGGGTAACACTGAAAGGAGTGGCAGCCCTGATAAAAGATATTCCTGCCCATCAAACAATTACCATCCTCGATGTGGGTTGTGGTAACGGTGATATGCTGAGACAATTATCTGTGTTCGGCAAAAAATTACACCGGCGTTTTCAACTTACCGGTGTAGATGCAAATCTTACTACGGTCACGCATGCACGGGAATTATCAACAGCATATCCGGATATTCAGTATCATTGCCAGGACATTATGGCGCCGGCATTTCGGGAGCAGCAATATGATATTATTTTATGTACGCTTACCTTACATCATTTTAAAGAAGAAGAAATTCGCCTCCTGATGACGGCTTTCCGGCAACAGGCTAAGATAGGCATTGTTATCAATGATCTTCACCGGAGCGCCCTGGCGTATCGCCTGTTTCAGCTGATCTGTTTCGTGTTTAATTTAAACAGCATGGTAAGAGCAGATGGTCAGGTATCTATTCTCCGGGGATTTAAGAAAAAAGAATTACATCACTTATCAGCAGAACTTAATATCGGTGCATATTCCCTGCAATGGAAATGGGCTTTCCGCTATCAATGGATAATTAATAATTTATGAGCGTTAAAATTCAGACTGTCACTAAAGCCATCCCTCCCTATACAAGATCTACTCCTGAAATATTACCTTTTTTAGATACCTGGTTATACGGACAGGAAGACCGCTTCATCAGAAAAGTAAAGAAGATCTTTGAAGGCGCGGGTGTAGATAAGCGCTATTCCATTATGGGACCGGAAGAAGTGTTTACCAAAACCAGTTTTGAAGAGAAGAATAATATTTACATACGCGAAGCCATTAAACTGGGGCGTACGTGTTTGGAAAGTGCATTGCATAAAGCCGGATTGAAAGGTACCGACATCGATTATATTATTACCGTGAGTTGTACCGGTATCATGATTCCCTCACTGGATGCCTATCTCATTAATGAATTGCAACTCCGGCAAGATATCATCCGGTTGCCGGTAACAGAAATGGGATGCGCAGCAGGCGTGTCCGGAATCATTTATGCTAAAAAAATGCTGGAAGCGAATCCTGGTAAACGTGCCGCTGTTATTGCGGTAGAGTCGCCCACCGCCACTTTCCAGCTGGATGATTATTCTATGGCGAATGTGGTGAGCGCAGCCATTTTTGGTGATGGCGCGGCCTGCGTTATTTTATCTTCACATGAACAGGATAGCGGACCTGAAATCATTGCGGAAGAAATGTATCACTTCTATGATGCAGATTACCTGATGGGTTTTCATCTTTCCAATACCGGCCTGAAAATGGTGTTAGACATAGAAGTACCGGAAAAAATTGAAGCACACTTCGGGGATATTGTTCATCCCTTTCTCGCTAAAAACAATATGACCATAGCGGAAGTTGATCACCTCATCTTTCATCCGGGCGGTAAAAAAATTATCAACCTGGTAGAAGAACTTTTCCGGAACATGGGTAAGAAGCTGGACGACACCAAAGAAATTTTACGTTTATACGGCAACATGTCCAGCGCTACTGTGTTATATGTACTGGAAAGATTTATGGAAAAGCAGCTTCCCAAAGGTGACAAAGGACTGATGTTGAGTTTTGGTCCGGGATTTTCTGCACAGCGAATTTTATTACAATGGTAAAAGAGTTTGATACTTACTGGGCGTTGATATTAGGTGGCAGTACCGGTTTGGGGCTGGCGTCGGCGCGTAAGCTGGCAGCACATGGTATGAACGTTTGCATTGTGCACCGTAATACCCGCGTGGAGTTACCTGCTATAGAGCAGGCTTTGGGAGATATCAAAGCCCTCGGCGTACAGGTACTTTCTTTTAATATTGATGTGTTGAATCCCGAAAAACGCGCGGAGGTATTATCACAACTAAAGGCAGCGATGGGAGAGCAGGGGCGTATCCGCTGTTTGCTGCACAGCATTGCGCGTGGCAACCTCAAAGCATTGCCGGCATTGCAGGGAGATGACTTTAACATTACCCTCCAGCATATGGCGGTGAGTTTACATGAATGGGCCGCGGAGACCTTGCACGGGCAACTATTTGCCGCAGATGCACGTATCCTTTCCTTTACCAGTGATGGTAGTTATAAGGCCCTGCAACACTATGCAGCGGTGTCTGCAGCCAAGGCTGCACTGGAAGCCATCACCCGGAGTATGGCGCTGGAATTTGCTCCAAAGGGCATCCGGGCTAACTGTATCCGGGCAGGCATCACGGATACCGCCTCGCTGCAAAGAATTCCCGGTAGTAAGGAGTTACTGGCGTATGGGAAAGAGAGGAACCCTTTTCAGCGGTTGACAACACCGGAAGATGTGGCCAATGTGGTATATCTTTTATGTAAAGACGAAGCCGCCTGGATTAATGGCGCCATCATACCAGTGGACGGAGGAACGCATATTCAATAGGCTATGACTAAAGAGGACATCTTACTGCATTTACCTTATGCGACTCCCTTTTTGTTTGTGGATGCGCTGGAATATATTGATGAAGAAAAGGTAACAGGTACATATACATTTAAAGCAGATCTGCCCTGCTACCAGGGCCATTTTAAAGGTTATCCCGTTACCCCCGGTGTATTGCTGACAGAAGTGATGGCACAGATTGGCCTGGCTTGTCTGGGTATTTATTTATTGAGAGAAGAGGTCCGTAAACAGGTACCCACTGTAGCCATGACTTCCACACAGGTAGATTTTTACCTGCCCGTTTCCCCCGGAGAAACCGTGAAAGCAACAGCGGAGAAAATATATTTCCGGTTCAATAAATTGAAATGCCGCGTGGCATTACACAATGCTGCCGGTGAGTTAGTCTGCGATGGTATCATAGCAGGCATGATCATTAATAGAAGCAATGAGTAACAGGGTTGTTATAACAGGACTAGGTGTAGTATCGCCCAATGGCGTAGGGGTAGCGGCTTTCCGGGATGCTATTAAAAACGGTGTATCCGGTATCCGTTATGAGGAGCAAATGGCTGCGTTGCAATTTTCCTGCAGGATTGCAGGCAGACCAGAAGTTTCCGAAGCCTTGCAGCAGCAATATTTTGATGAGCTGGAACTGAAACAGCTCAGCAGCTCGGGCATCATCTATGGCGTTATAGCCGGGATGCAGGCCTGGGCAGATGCACAATTACCATTCCCGGCAGACGTGCCCGACTGGGATAGCGGTACTGTATTTGGTGCCGGCACTTCGGGCGTAGATAAATTCCGCGAATCCATTTATAAAGTAGATGAGTTACAGGTGCGTCGTTTAGGCAGCACCGCCGTTACGCAAACCATGGCGAGCGGTATCAGTGCTTTCCTGGGAGGCAAGCTGGGACTGGGAAACCAGGTAACCACCAATTCTTCTGCCTGCACTACCGGAGCGGAAAGTGTATTGATGGCATATGAACGTATTAAGTATGGGCACGCCAAACGTATGCTGGCAGGCAGTACCAGCGATAGCGGACCTTATATATGGGGCGGCTTCGATGCCATGAAAGTATGCACCTTTAAGCATAACGAGCATCCTGCTGCAGGATCCAGACCAATGAGCGCTTCTGCCAGTGGCATTGTGCCGGGTAGTGGTGCAGGCGCACTTTTACTTGAATCGCTGGAAAGTGCACTGGAACGCAACGCTACTATTTATGCGGAAGTATTAGGAGGCCATATTAACTCCGGCGGTCAGCGTAACGGAGGTACCATGACAGCTCCCAATCCGATGGCAGTACAGCGTTGTATCAAAGCCGCACTGGAACAGGCAGGTGTGTCGGGTGCCGACATTGATCTGATTAATGGTCACCTTACAGCTACCGGAAAAGATGCAGAAGAAGTAAGGAATTGGTGTGTTGCCCTGGAGCGTGGTGGTAAAGACTTTCCTTATCTCAATGCATTAAAGTCGATGGTAGGTCATTGTCTTAGTGCCTCCGGTAGTATTGAACTGGTGGCCGCCGCACTGCAATTAAAAGAAGGATTTGTATTTCCTAATATTAACTGTGAAGACCTTCACCCGGAAATAGCGGCACTGGTGGATCCGGAAAGAATTCCGCAGCAACTATTGTATAAAGACATAAATTTAGTGGCGAAAGCAAGCTTTGGTTTTGGAGATGTGAACGCCTGTATTATATTGAAAAAATACCTGCAACCATAAACAATAAAACATGGATCAAGAAATATTCATTGCGCAATTAAGAGAAATAGTACGGCCTTATGCCAAGAACCAGGAAGCCCTGGCAGCAATCAATGCTTCCACTGATTTTATTACCGACCTGAAAATTAATTCCGCTAACCTGGTAGATGTAGTACTGGATGTGGAAGAAAAATATGATATCGTTATTCAAAACGAAGAAATGGAGCGTATGCTGAATGTGCAGGCTGCTATCGATATTGTAGAAGCAAAGCTGAAAGAAAAGTGATTGGCAACGACATTGTAGACCTTCACCTGGCGGAGCGCGAAAGCAATATTTACCGCAAAGGATTCCAGGATAAATTATTTTTGTCCCATGAAAAAGATATGATTGAAAAGGCGGTCCATCCTGCTACCATGCTCTGGTTGCTATGGAGTTGCAAGGAAGCCGTTTATAAAATCGTTCACCGCAGTACCCGCGAAAGAAAGTTTGCCCCACAGCAATTTGCCTGTTATCTTTTTCCATATTCCCCTGCCACCGTTGCGGGTAGTGTTATTTACCAACAACAGGTTTATTATTTCCAGAGTAGCAGAATCGGCTCCTGTATTCACACCCATGCGGCAGAAAGTCTGCAGTTGCTGCAGGACAGCGCTGTTTTTACCCGCTATTATTCGTACCCGGATTATCTGCAGCATATACTGCCTGCTTCGCAGGTATTTTATAAAGATGAATACGGCATACCGTATATTCATGACCGTTATACCGGCAAAAGCCGGCCAGTTTCCATAAGTCATCATGGAAAGTATATAGGGGTGGTGAAAATGCCGGCATTTCATAGTTAGCAGAAAGCTTAAAGCTACTGAAGCGGATACTAAAGCTCCTGTTCGCTTCGATGGCTTTCTGCTTTCTTGTAGGTATGTATATACATATTGGTAAAATAGTGTTAGTTTGAGGCAAGATAGTGCCAAAAACCTATGTATTAATGGCCGATATTTACCGAAAGAACAAGAAAAACAACCAACAGCTATAGTGATTGATCATCGGCAGGTATCCCTGCTATGTTTTGTAATTACCGCGATTATCAAAAATAAGTGTGCAATGAACATTTAACTAAGAAAGATATGTTCCAACGTTATGTAAGACTGACCGTCGGCTTCCTGATTGTATTATATGCGTGTAATAGTGGAGGAACAGCCGATAAACAGGAAGAAAAACTACCTGAAATTGTAGATTACAATTTTAATATCCGGCCTATTTTATCAGACAAGTGCTATGCCTGTCATGGTCCTGATGCTAATAAGCGGGAAGCCGGATTGCGGCTGGATATTGGAGACAGTGCCTATAAAGCATTAAGAGAAACGCCCGGAGCGCATGCCCTGGTGCCCGGAAATCCGATGGCATCGGTATTATACCAGCGTATCAGCACCAAGGATACGTCTATGCGTATGCCACCGCCTTCTTCCAATATGTCGCTCACCGGTTATGAAATCAAACTGATCGAGAAATGGATTAAACAGGGCGCACAATACAAGCCTCACTGGGCCTTTGTAGCACCGGTTGCACCCGCGTTGCCGGCTGTTAACAATGCACAGTGGCCGCGCAATGAAATAGACCGGTTTGTATTGGCGCATATGGAAACAAAAGGGCTGGAACCTAATCCGGTAGCGGATCATGAAAGACTCCTGAAACGTGTTTGCCTGGATCTGACGGGGTTGCCACCTTCTCCCGAAAGGATGGCGCGCTTTGCAAAGGATACCAGCGCACAAGGTTATGAGCGCATGGTGGATGAATTGCTACAGGATACCGCCTATGGCGAAAAAATGGCCATTCACTGGATGGATGTAGCCCGCTATGCAGACTCCCACGGCTACCAGGACGATAACTACCGCAGTATGTGGCCCTGGCGTGATTGGGTGATTCATGCATTCAATGAAAACCTGTCTTACAAAGAATTTATTACCTGGCAACTGGCCGGCGATATCATGCCAGGCGCTACCCGCGAACAATTGCTGGCATCCGGCTATAACCGTAATCATAAAATCACGGAAGAAGGGGGTGTGATAGATGAAGAATATCGCATAGAGTACGTGACTGACCGTACCAACGCCTTTGGTAAAAGTATGCTGGGCATCACCATCGAGTGTGCCCACTGTCATGATCATAAGTACGATCCTTTTTCACAAAAAGAATATTATGAGCTCTTCGCCTTCTTTAATAATGTAAAAGAAGTAGGATTGCAGTCTGCTGTAGGCGGCCCTGAAACCTACGCCAAGACGCCGTATATGGAGATCACCAAAGAAGATCTGCAGGGCGTATTACATTTCATCAATAAACAGGATACCAATAAACTGATTGTATCTGTGATGGGTGAAAGAGATACCACCCGAAAAACGTATATCCTTGGCCGTGGTAACTATGATAACCCTACGCTGGAAGTTACACCGGAAACACCGCATTCGGTACTGCCCTTCGATATAAAGCAGTACCCTGCTAACCGTTTGGGACTCGCGGAGTGGTTGTTTGATAAGCGCAACCCACTCACTGCAAGGGTTTTCGTGAACCAGCAATGGCAGGAAATCTTTGGCAGAGGCATCGTTAAAAGTACGGGCGACTTTGGTATGCAGGGAGATCTGCCTACTAATCCGCAGTTGCTCGACTGGCTGGCTACCGATTTCATGCAGCATGGCTGGGATATAAAACGACTCATGAAACAACTGGTGATGTCGGCTACTTATCGTCAGTCGGCTGTGACATCCAAAGAAAAGCAAAAAATTGATCCGGAAAATATTTGCCTCTCCCGTGGTCCACGCTTCCGCCTGCCGGCAGAACTGGTGCGTGACCTGGTACTGCAAAGCAGTGGTTTGCTGGTACACACCATTGGTGGCCCCAGTGTAAAGCCATACCAGCCGAAAGGATTATGGGAAATGGCTACTTCAGGCAGGGGTATCCTCGCCAGGTATAAACAGGATCATGGTGAAAGTCTTTATCGCAGGGGATTGTACACCTTTATTAAACGTACCGTTCCACCGCCTTCGATGATGATCTTCGATGCCAGTAACCGTGATCAGTGTGAAGTGAAACGTAGCAGTACCAATACACCGTTGCAGGCGCTGATTATGCTGAATGATCCCACCGTACTGGAAGCCTCCAGGGTACTGGCTTCACGGCTATTGCAAAAAGATAATAATGCTGCCAGGAATATTGAACAGGCGTTTCGTTTAATAGTTTGCCGCACACCGCAGCAACAGGAGCTCGCACGGTTACAAAAGTATTATGAGCAACAGCAGCAACTGTATAAACAACAACCTGCAAACGCGGTGAAGCTGTTGCATCAGGGTGAGTATCCGATGGCTACCAACCTGGATAATGCTTCATGGGCAGCCATGATGCAGGTGATCACCACTATTTATAATCTGGAAGAAACATTGTCAAAAACATAACCGGGCAGTCACCCTTTCAAATACAGGAAGATGAAAAACGAATTTATAGAGCGCCACCTGAATATGAACCGCCGGAAATTCTTGTCACGACTAAGTTTGGGCGTGGGGAGTCTGGCACTGGGTTCTTTGCTGATACCAGACATCTTTAGTAAATCCGGTGCAGAGGAAGCCCCGTTTATTCCGGGCATGCCGCATTTTGCACCTAAAGCCAAAAGAATTATTTACCTGTTTCAGAACGGTGCACCGTCTCAGCTGGAGAGCTTCGACTATAAACCTAAGCTGCGGGAAATGATGGGGCAGGAGTTGCCTCCATCTATCCGCATGGGGCAACGTTTAACCGGGATGACTTCCGGTCAGACATCGTTTCCGCTGGTAGGGTCTCACTACGACTTCAAACAATACGGTGAGTCCAGAGCCTGGATCAGTGACCTGTTTCCGCATACCGCCAAAGTAGTGGATGATATCTGTATCGTTAAATCAATGTTTACAGAGGCCATTAATCACGATCCGGCGCTGACATTTTTTCAAACGGGCGCGCAGCAGGGAAACCGTGCCAGCTTTGGCTCCTGGATGAGTTATGGTTTGGGTAGCGAAAACAAAAACCTACCTGCCTTTTGTGTGTTGCTTTCCAGAGGTAAAGGAAACGGGCAGGGGGTATATTCCAAATTATGGTCCAATGGATTTTTAGATAGCATTCATCAGGGCGTACAGTTCAGCAGTGGTGAAAACCCGGTGTTGTACCTGAATAACCCGGATGGTATTGATATGGCTAATCGCCGGCAGATGCTGGATCAGTTGTCAGCATTGAATGATCAGTCGTTTAAGGAATTTGGTGATCCGGAAATCGCTACCAAGATACAGCAGTATGAAATGGCGTATCGTATGCAGACGGCGGTGCCGGAGCTGACAGATCTCTCTAAAGAATCAGATGATATCATTAAGCTTTATGGGCCGGACTGCCTGGTACCAGGCACTTTCGCGGCCAACTGTTTGTTGTCGAGGAAGCTTTCTGAAAGTGGGGTTCGCTTTATCCAGTTGTATCACCAGGGCTGGGATCAGCATGGCAATCTGCCGAATGAAATGGCCGGACAGGCGAAAGATGTAGACCGTGCATCCGCGGCGCTGATCACTGACCTGAAACAACGTGGTTTGCTGGATGAAACACTGGTGATCTGGGGTGGTGAATTTGGCCGCACTAATTTTTGCCAGGGTAAAATGACGGCAGACAACTACGGCCGCGATCATCATCCCCGCTGCTTTTCCATCTGGATGGCCGGTGGTGGCGTAAAGCCGGGCGTGTACGGAGAAACAGACGAATTTGGTTACAACATTATTAAGGATCCGGTACATGTGCATGATTTCCATGCTACTGTTTTACACCTCATGGGACTGGATCACGAAAAATTAACTTTTAAACACCAGGGTCGCCGTTACCGGCTTACAGATGTTGCCGGTAAAGTAATACCGGGATTGATGGCCTGATAAAATAAACGTATTATGGAAAGAAGAAAATTCCTACAGACATCGGCGTTAGTAACCGCCTCCTTTTACATTTCCCGCGATCTTTTTGCGAAGCCCAAAGGACCGGTATATGGCCACAATAATATGCGCTATTCGCTCGATACGAAGTGGGGAACCCTGGATAGCAGCAGGTATCCGGTGAAGGATTGCCATGAAATGGTGCAGGACAAAAAAGGACGTATCCTGTTGCTGACCAATGAAACGAAAAACAATATTCTCGTCTACAATAAATCCGGCAAATTACTGGAAAACTGGGGTCATGAATTTCCTGGTGCACACGGTCTTACCCTCAGTAATGAGAACGGCACCGAATTCCTGTTTATTACGGATACAGAAAAGCACCAGGTGTATAAAACTACCATGGACGGTAAAATACTGCTGACCATCGATTATCCTGCGGAAACAGGTATGTATAAGAAGAAAGAAGAGTTTGTACCTACTGAAACCACGGTAGCAGCCAACGGCGATTTCTACATTGCTGATGGTTATGGTGCGCAGTATGTGATGCGCTACGACCGCAATGGAAAGCTGTTGGGTTATTGGGGCGGAAAAGGTACGGGAGATGAACACCTGGACAATGCACACGGCATCTGCGTGGATCATCGTCAGGGTACGCCTACGCTGATTGTTACTGATAGAACGCGTAACTGTTTCAAACGCTTCAGCATGGAGGGAAAATTGCTGGAAGTGATTGCACTGCCAGGGGCCTGTGTTTGCCGTGCGGTCATAAAAGGAGATCATTTGTATGCAGCCGTATTGCGCTCACCCAATATGGATTTGAATGGCAGCGGTTTTGTGACGGTGCTGGACAAGGATAATAAGGTAGTTTCCAATATTGGCGGTACCGCACCGGTATATACCAATGGTCAGCTGCAGCCGATGCAGCAGGCAGAAAAAATATTTGTTCATCCGCATGATGTATGTGTGGACAATGACGAAAATTTATACGTAGCGCAGTGGAATGCTGGGAAAGTATATCCCTATAAACTCAGGAGGGTGTAATGATATTGAAACAGCGCTTTCGGTGGCAGTCTGCAGGCAGTAACGTACTGTTTGCAGCAAATATTTTCATTCTCTTTTTACTGATCTTTAATAACCAGGTGGTATTACCGCCCTGGCTGCAGGTACTGGGACGCATGCATCCTTTGCTGTTGCATTTTCCTATTGTGCTGATCATGATTGCCGGCGTGTTAACGTTTATTCGTTTACGTGAGCCTGCCGCGGAATCCTGGAAGCAGCAACTGACAGCAGTTTTATTATTAGCCGGTGCACTCAGTGCAGCCGTTACCGTTATCATGGGCTTGTTTTTGTCCAAAGAGGAAGGGTACAACGGCAGTGGTATATTGCAATGGCATAAATGGAGTGGGGTGAGTATGTTTTGGCTGGCTTCCGCTTTATACTGGCTGGGGCAGTCTGCGATACCCCGTCCGCTGCTGCAGAAAGGGGGCGTGGCCATCACGATGCTGCTATTGGTCATTACAGGCCATTTTGGCGCAGATATTACGCATGGTGAGAACTTTGTACTGGCGCCGGTAACACCAGCCGGGAAAGGCCCGCAGGTACCATTTGATCAGGCGCTGGTGTATGAGCACCTGGTGAAGCCGGTGCTGGAAGAAAAATGTATGAATTGCCACAACGCGGGCAAAGCAAAAGGAGAACTGGCTATGGACTTACCTCAACAACTCCTGAAAGGAGGTAAGAGCGGGAAGCTGTTTGTTGCCGGTAAGCCGGAAGTGAGCCTGTTGCTGGAAAGACTGCATATGCCGTTAGATGCTAAAAAGCATATGCCTCCCGCAGGTAAGCCTCAGTTGACGCCGGAAGAAATCGCATTATTGTATTACTGGATAAAAGCAGGCGCTGACTTCAAAACAAAAGTGGCCGCATTGCCCGTGCACGATAGTCTCCGTCTGATAGCCGCTACTATGTTGCAACCTGCAGCGAAGGTAGAGGCGGTATATGATTTTGCTGAGGCAGATGAAAAGCTGGTGCAGAAACTGAATAACAACTACCGCGTTATTTACCCGATAGCCCTGCATGCTGCACCACTAATTGTGAACTGCTATAACAAAGATCAGTTCAGCAGTAAGTCTATTGAAGAGCTGTTGCCTTTGAAAAAGCAGATCATTGAAATGCACCTGCAGAAGATGCCGGTACAGGATGCAGATCTGAAAACGATATCTCAGTTTGATCAGCTGCGGGTGCTCAATCTGAGCTTTACTAACCTGAAAGGACAAACGCTGGCATCGCTGGCAGGGTTACCCCACCTGGAAAGTCTTTCCCTGTCGGGTACTACTGTTACGCTGGCACAGCTACAGGCGTTGAAAAAAGCGCCTGCTTTAAAAGAGCTGTACCTGTGGAACACCGCGTTATCGGCTGCAGATCTCCAACAGGCGCAAACAGTCTTTAAACAGGTAGCAGTGATCAAAGGATTTATGGATGATGGTAAGCAACCACTGAAGCTGAATCAGCCTCAACTGCTGAATACAGCCATGATTTTTACCAATAGCATAGAGTTGTTGTTGAAGCATCCTATTAAGGGCGTGGAAATACGTTATACAACAGATGGCTCTATGCCGGATAGTATAAACTCTCCTGTGTTTAAAGATAGTCTGTTATTGGCAGGCAATACCACTATTCGTGCCATCGCCTGCAAGCAGGGCTGGTATGCGAGTGATCCGGTACAATACAGTTTTTACAAATCTTCGTATACCCCTGACAGTGGGGTGCTGCTCACGCAACCCAGCGGTACGTATGCGGGTAGTGGCGCTAAAACATTGACAGACGGACAGAAAGGAGGTATGGACCAGGGCAACGGGAAATGGCTGGGATACAACGGAACGTCTATGGAGGCGGTGTTGTTGTTTAAAAAAGCGGTCCCGCTGAAAACCATCTCGGTAGGTATCTTACGAAATATTAACGGGTATATTTTCCCTCCTGCCAAAGTAGAGATATGGGGAGGTGCAGATGCACAACATCTGAAACTGCTGAAACGTATTTTACCAGCTGCCGGTAAAAAAGATGATCCTGCCGCCGCCATGGATATTGAATGCAGTTTTCCGCTTACCACACTGGCTTGTGTAAAGGTGGTGCTGGCACCAGTGGCAAAGCTACCAGAATGGCATCCAGGCAAGGGATCCCCGGGATGGGTATTTGCAGATGAAGTACTGTTTAATTAGCTGTTATAATTCGCCTGCCTTTATCAGGTAACCGTAGCGGATAAACAGATGAAACTATATAAATACGAAGAAATAGCAGCGGACATTGAAGGTAAGATTAGTGGCGGGCAGTATCTGTTCGCCACTAATGGCTTTGGGAAGTTAAACGGATTGCTGTATTGGGTAAAAGAACAACTGTAAGGGGATAAGTGGAATAATTTATTATCTTAACACCGCATTATTCCACGTATAACTTATGCATATGACATCCCGGTATTTTATTTTATTACTGACCATGCTTTATAGCATGCCTCTTTTTGCAGGTCCCGCAAAGCCGATTAAAATTGCTTGTCTGGGTGCAAGTATCTGCGCCGGCGCCAGACTCGCCCACCCGGAAACGCAATCTTATCCTGCTCAGCTGGGACAATTGCTGGGAGCGGGTTACCAGGTGACCAACTACGGCGTGAGCAGCACTACTTTATTAAAAAAAGGAGATCATCCTTACCGGAATACCCAACAATACAAGGATGCCCTGGACAGTGAACCGGACATCGTGCTGATTGACCTGGGAGGTAACGATAGTAAGCTGGTGAACCGGGTATACCTGGATGAATATGAGAAGGATTATAAGGATATGATCCATGCATTCCAATCGTTGCCTACTCATCCCCGCATCCTGCTATTATTACCGATTGTGTCTTTTGTACCCGATACTACTCAGATCTGGGATCCGGTGATTACAAATAAAATTTTACCTAAAGTAAGACAGGTAGCTTTTGAAACCTCTCTGGAAGTAGTAAATCTGAATGCCCTGTTCATTGGTAAACCGGCCTTGTTACCGGATGGTATTCATCCGGAACTGGAAGGTACTACCATGATGGCGAAGACGCTGTGTGAAGTTGTTCATTTTAAACAGGCGTCTTCTTTGAACCTGACAAACCACCTGCCTGGTCAGGTATCTATTAGCCCCTTTTTTGGTTATCGTTGTGCTGATTTTAATTTCAAAGGACATGCCTGTAAAGTAGTGGCACCTGCGCGGGAAGCAGGGGGCTATCCATGGATCTGGCGGGCCCGTTTCTGGGGACATGAACCGCAGACCGACATTGCCTTACTGGAAAGAGGTTTCCACCTGGTGTATTGTGATGCTTCGGAGTTGTTTGGCAACAAAGAAGCCATTCAGCTATGGGACGATTTTTATGCAATGCTTCACCAAAAAG
Organism: Chitinophaga sp. 01L420; assembly: GCF_056399985.1. Classification (NCBI taxonomy): domain Bacteria; kingdom Pseudomonadati; phylum Bacteroidota; class Chitinophagia; order Chitinophagales; family Chitinophagaceae; genus Chitinophaga; species Chitinophaga sp. 01L420. The sequence continues at coordinate 79,957 of NZ_JBFTSK010000016.1, read as the reverse complement.
GATTAGCTCCTAAAGCCGTGATGGAAGGAATGAGCAGGGGCGCAGTATATGTGTATAACTGGGCAGCCGTGAATCCGGATAAGGTAGCTGCTGTGTATGTAGACAATCCCGTACTGGATCTGGTGAGCTGGCCTGGTATTCAGTTTAAAAAGCAAATGCCTAACCGCAAGGAATGGGAGACTTTCAAAAAGGATTATAACCTGGCCACAGATGAAGCGGCATTGGCATTTAAAGGCAGCCCGTTATATAAAGTAAAAGAGATCGTGAAAGGGAAATATCCGATGCTGCACGTATTGGCGGATGCAGATGTAGATGTGCCTCCGGCAGAAAACACGTTGCCTTTTGAAGAAAAAATTCGTGCAGCCGGTGGCGATATAACGGTAATGCATAAACCGGGTTTTGCGCATCATCCGCATAGTTTCCCGGACCCCACACCGATAGTAGATTTTATATTGAAAACAGCTGTTAGCCATTAGCTTTTAGCTGTTAGCATTTCAGATCAGCGGTGCTAGCAGAAACACTAACAGCTAAAAGCTAATGGCTAACTGCTATTTCAACAACCATTCGAGTTTATACATCTTATGAAAACTATCATAAGTCAATAGTTCAGCATCTCTTTTAAATAGTGCATCTATCTGATCCGGTAAAGTAGCATGATCTGCAAAGGCCTGTTTTACATTCCAGGCGGTCAGTGATTGCAGGCTGCCATTGGCGGCAGAGAAATAGTATTTAAACTGATCTTCCGGTCCTTCTTTGGGAGAAGCTGGTATTTTTCTTTTATATAATAATAACCGCGGATTATTATTCAGCAGCTGGTAACTGTGGTTTCCAATTATTCTATACACTTCACCATTGTTCAGCCGATAGGCAAATATTTCATTTTTGTTCAGGTGTATGTGGTTACCCTTGTATTGTATGGTAACATAACTTTTGGGCGCAAGTGTGTAAAGCTTAATTGCGGGTGTATTGCTGCTGTCCCGGGCATAGGTAAGTTGGTTTCCCAGGTAATCATTCATATTACGATAGATTCCTGTTATCTTTTTTTGTGCGCTTACGGCCATGCTGATGCTCATCAGTAATAGGACCATTCCTGTAATACTCTTCAACCTTTTCATGATTTTGTTGTTTTATGCCATAACAAATGCAAGAGAAATGCCCGAACGTAATAACGCGGTAAAAGGAATGTTAAACCTGCTACAGTATTGAATTTACCGTTTACTTGTTCTGGTGTAAGGTGATTTTATCACCATGTTATAATGAGAATATTAGTCAAATTAATAACATGCCGGGTTTATCCTGCAATTTTACTAAAAGAGTTGTTCATTTTGACATACTTTTTCATTTTGACATCATTTTTCTGCTTCTTTTTTGGGTGAGTCGATATTGGTTGACTATCTATGATCGGCTGTGGGGCTGAGTTGTGCGGATCTGGCATTGCATGGCAGCTATCAGGGCATGTGATTGGATATACTATCGGAAGATTAAGTATAAACTTTAACAAAGCATGAAAAAAGGATTATTAATGTCGCTTATCCTGACAATGTCCCTGTCTTATGGATATGCACAGCAAGACACAGCAGTCACCAAAACAAACACTGTAGCAGTAGATGGTTCCAATGGGAGGAGTCTCCCTTCTCCACTTTCTTCACCTCCTTTCCCCAGCGGGGAATGGGTAGGCACACCAGTTATTGGTGCCCCATGGGATGCACCTGATTATCCCTTAACAAAATTACTGGGTCTGGCTAAAAGTAAAAGCCGGATTAAAATTTACGGTTGGATAGATGTGGGTGTAAACGGTAGTACTTCTAAAAACTCCAATGCGCCTACTTCCTATAACCTGGTACCCAACCGCGTGGTGTTGGATCAGGCGATTCTTCGGGTAGAAAGACAGCCGAACACTGTGCAGAAAGAGCATGCAGACTGGGGTTTTGTGATAGATAATATTTATGGTACTGATTATCGTTATACGCTGGCCAAAGGTATTTTCAGTGATCAGTTGTTAAAGAAGAATAACCTGTATGGTTATGATCCTACACAGGTATATGGTATGCTGTATTTGCCAAAAGTAGCGCAGGGATTATTGATAAAAGTGGGTCGGTTTATTTCTCCTGCGGATATTGAAGCGCAGTGGGCGCCGGATAACTACCTGTATTCTCACTCTCTCATGTTTACAGTAGATCCATATACGTTTACAGGGGTGCATGCTATTTTAAAATTAAACGATCACTGGCAGCTGTCTGGTGGTATACATACGGGTAATGATATGGCGCCCTGGAGTAAATCTGCCAGTGTGAATGGTTTGGCGATGGTACGTTGGGTATCTTCCAATAACAACAATTCCCTGTACGGTGGTATTAACTCATTAGGCCGCGGATATTATAAAGAAGCGCATGACAACCTGCAAATGGTGGTAGGTACCTGGGGACACCGTTTCAGTAACAAAGTACATATGAATACCGAAGCTTATTATATCTGGCAACATGATGCGGCAGTAGGTGGAACGGCTATTGAGGGTCCGGGTAAAGAATGGTATATGGGAACTGGCCTCGGTGCCACGATTCCTGGTATTGCCAATGCAGTGGGACTGGTGAACTATTTCCAGATACAATTGTCGGCTGAGAAGGATTATTTGTCTATCCGCAATGATTTCCTGAATGATCCGCAGGGTAACCGTACCGGCTATACGACTGCTTACAGCAGTCATACGATCGGGTGGGTACATCACTTTAATAAGTTGCTCAGAATTCGTCCGGAAGTGAGGTATGAACGTGCCTACGGTGATGACATTACACCTTACGATAATGGTACCCGTAAAGATCAGTTTACTGCTGCGATGGACCTGATCGTAAGATTCTAAGAGAGAAAGTTTGATTTTTAATATAGGCTTAACGATAACTGCCGGTAATTTTTTACCTGGCAGTTTTTTTTATGCCTACAGTTGAAGACTATATTCTTCCATTTTACGGTAAAGCGTAGAGAGGCCTATATTCAGGAGTCTTGCTGCTTTGGATTTATTCCCGCTGGCATATTTAATCACCCATTGTATATGTAATTTTTCCATGGCAGCCAGGTCGAAAGTACCTGTTTTTTGACGTAGCGGACTCTTTTGCAGCTTCATTTCAATGGGTAGTGCTTCCAGGGTCAGGATGGGTTGTGCGGAGACGATGACGGCGCGTTCTATCACGTTTTTCAGTTCACGGATATTGCCTCTCCATTCATGGAGTTTCAGGTATTCCATAAATTCCCGGTTCATGCCATTGATCTGCCGGTTGGTTTTGGCGGCGAAGAGTTCCAGGAAATGGCGGGCAAATACTGGGATGTCTTCCGGTCTTTCCCGCAGTGCCGGCAGTTGTATGGTAAATACGTTGAGGCGGTAATAGAGATCTTCCCGGAAGCGGCCCTGTTCTATTTCCTGTGCGAGGTTTCTGTTGGTAGCGGCTATAATTCGTATATCCACTTTCGTTACTTTTGTATCGCCTACTTTAATGAATTCACTGGTTTCCAGTACACGTAATAATTTCGCCTGCAGGTCGAGTGGCATTTCGCCTATTTCATCCAGGAAGAGGGTGCCCTGGTGGGCTTCTTCTATCAGTCCTTTTTTATTTTTGATGGCACCGGTAAAAGCGCCTGCCTTATAACCGAAGATTTCACTTTCCAGTATATCCTTACCGATAGCGCTGCAGTTGATCGCGAGGAAATCCTTTGCTGCGCGGCTGCTGGCGCTGTGGATGGCTTGTGCGAACATTTCCTTGCCGGAGCCGGTTTCTCCCAGGAGGAGAACGGCGGCTTCGCTGGGTGCTGCTTTCATGGCCAGCTCTTTGGCTGCTGTAATGTTGGCGGAGCTTCCCAGTAAATCATCGAAGCTGGCGTATTGCTTACCAATGCGTGTTTCCAGGTGTTGAATCCGTTTTTGCAGTTGCACTTTTTCCAGCGCACGATACAGCAGGGGAATGATTTTGGCGTTGTCGTTACCTTTTGTGATATAATCAAAAGCGCCTTCTTTAATGGCGCGTACGCTGTCAGGTATATTGCCATAGGCGGTGAGCAATACAATTTCGGCAGGTAAATTTTTTTCACGGAGATAAGTAACCAGGTCTATACCATTGCCATCGGGCAGCATGATATCGCTTAGTACTACATCGATGGGTTCTGTGTCCAGTATGCGCCGGGCAGCTTTCATACTGGCGCATTCATAGATATGAAAGCCTTCCAGTGCGATGATCCGTTTTAGTAAGTGGCGAAGCTTTTCTTCATCTTCTACCAATAAAATAGTTCCCGTAGTCATGTGATGAATAATTAAGAATGAATAATATGGATATCTCCGGTTGGTGTAGCCGGATATGTTTCAATGGCCAGTACTTCTTCTCCGGCGATATCCAGCAGGGTAGTACTGATTTGCAGGATACGTTCCACATCCTCGCTGATGCTGTCCAGCAGCTGTTGTTGTTCGGTGTGTAGTGTGCCTATTCTTTCATCGCTTAGCAGGCTAAGACTCATCTTCATGGAAGAGATAGGCGTTTTTAATTCATGTGATACTGTGGCAATGAATTTTGTTTTGGCGGCAGATAGTTCCTGGAAGGCAGTAATATTACGCAGCACCATCACTTCTCCGATAGCATCACCATTGTTGCTGACGGTAATGACTTCTTTGGTGAAAAAATGGTGATGACCGCTGTTGATTATTTTCAGTTGTTTATTAGCCGGATGCTTTATGAGGGCCGTTAATAAGGGATGTTTGGCAGGGGCTGTTTTATTTAATAAGGATAAATCGGTATTGTCAAACAAGCGGGTGGCGGTGGCGTTCATAAACAGCACCTGGTGATGTTCATCAAAACCAATGATGCCATCATTCATCTGGTTGATAATGGCTTCTATCCTGGTTTTTTCGAACCTGATCTGTGCCAGGTTGCCATGTTCATATTCATGTAGTTTTCCTGCCATCATATTGAACACCGTAGCGAGTTCGCCAAATTCATCTCCCTGGGAAAGATGGATACGGGTATTATAATTTTTATTGGAAATTTCGCGGATACCTGCATGCAGTAGGCGGATAGGATAGGTAACAATGCGCGGAAAGCTGATGATGAATATGATGGATACGGCAATCAGTAGTACAATAATGAGGGCGAGTGACAGAATCGCCGTAGATGCGGTGTCGGCGGATACCTGGTTTTTACGCAGAATGGCCTGCTGATTAATTGCTGCCACATGTAAAATGGCAGCGCGTAAAGCCGCTTTCATAGTATCGTTGTCTGGCTGCAGTACCAGATTGCCGGCCAGGTTTGCTGCTTTACGGGTGGCGATATCTTCTCCGGGTTCTGTTACATTGTGTTGTTGCCGGAGAAGATTTTCGTTGAAGATGGTCCATGCTACCGGATGTTGCTCCAGCGCCAGCAGCATGTTGTTGGAGTAGATGAGGGAGTTGTGATTTTGCTTTAGCATCAGCCGTGCATTGCGGCTCAACTGGTAAATACGGAAGATACCGAGCATGCCAATCGCTAATGTTACGGCAAATAGAAAAACCAGTCCAAGTGTGAATTTTGTTTTTAAGCGGAGCATCATAGCTTGTCTGAATTGAATGGATTAGATACCTGGCATCACCAAAGAAGTGCCAGTAAGGGGTTTGTGCTATAAGTGCTTGTTTTATAATTGATTATGTGGGATATGGCCGGGGCTTTGATTTTCCAACCCTATCAAAATGGGGTACTTTTTTTCAAAATAACAGGGTATACTTTGATAGTTATTGAAAAGTAGTATTTTGAAAAGAAACCGGTGTCGCTTGAAAAAATGCGAAGAGGATGATTATTCCCATAATACTGAATAAGTTATTTTAGGTTGATGACCATATTCCAGGTTTTATCTACTTCATAAGGTCTTGGCCCGGAACCCGTAGCTGCAAACAGATGTGTAGGTTTACCGTTTTCAAATAGGAGGAACGGTCTTTCAAAGTTAGCCTGGTGAGTGGTCGTGCCGTCATTCCATTTCACGGTCCGCGAATAGGCTTTTACGGGACTCGATAATTTCCAGTCGATACCATTTTTTGAAGTGGCATGAATCCCGCCGCCTTCTTCCCCACAAATATGTCCGAAGCGGTCTTTCATAATCAGTTCATACTGCCTGCCTGACCACCATACAAACGGATCTTCCACATCGTTGTCCATGTTTTCTTTGCTATGAAAGGAGAAGATAGGTTTGTCTGAAAGCCGCTCATATACGGCATCGTATTGTTTAGCTCCTGCGGCGCCCAGTAAGAGAGGAGGCGTATGATCTTTGGAAGACGATTTATACATGAGGTATACACTGCCATCTGGTTTTACTACAGGTGACGGATTGGAGGTAACGGAAGCATCCCATTTTCCGGGGCGCGGTGATATCACCGGTGTGTCCATTCTTTTCCAGGGGCCAAAAACGGAGTCGGCTACGGCCAGGCCTACACGTTTATGCATCCAGGCGCGTTGTGCGCGTCCATCTGCCCAAACATCATCACGGTTATCGGGTACCTTGAAGTCGTAGGAGGTGCCCAGATAATACAGCAAGTATTTGTTTTTATATTTTACAATCCTGGGATTGTGTGTTACGAGGCCATCAAAGTAATCCCTGCCGCGGGGTGACAGTACTACTTCTGCAAAGGTATAAGGGCCTTCCGGCGTGGGAGATACCGCTCTTACGATCTGTGAGTTAGTAACCCAGTTGCCAAAGCCCAGCTCTTTTGACCAGCGGGAGGCAAACATGTGATATTGTCCGTCTTCACCTTTTACTACAGAAGGATCCCATACCCAGTAATCATCCATTTTGAAGCCGCCACCTACCGGCGCGGTGAGGAGTTTATCTGCGAAGGCAGTTTCCCCGGCAGCTGCCAGTAGCTTATTGGTACCCAGTAAGGATGGGAGGATAATGCCTGCGGTGATCTGTTGTATAAAAGTGCTTCTTTTCATGTGTCCAACGTGTTACAATCGACTATAGGTTAGAGCCGTTGCTGCAACATACAAAAAAAAGTGAGGTATTGTTATGCCGGTCTGCTGCTAGTCAGGCATTTTTTTATCGTCTGTGGCGCTTATTTCAAATACACCGCCCCGCATCAGATCTTTATGAGAGAGGGTGGTAGGGTTATATTTTTTTCCGTCTTTTTTAACCGTATCAATAAACAGTGCTTTTTTTCCCGGCGCCGCACGAACGATGAAGGTAGTGGTAGCACCCGATCCGGTCTGAATAGTGACCTGGTCAAACAGTGGTCTTATAAACGTATACTCCGCTGCGACCGGATTTACCGGATAAAATCCCATAGCGGCAAATACATACCAGGCGCTGATTTGCCCGGCATCATCATTGCCGCATAATCCGCCGGGACCATCATCATATTCCTCCGCCAGGATTTCATCCACACGCCGTTGCAGCAGGTAGGGTTTACCGATGTAACTATAGAGAAATGGAATTTGCTGACCGGGTTCATTACCATGCCAGTATTCTTTCTTTTCAAAAATACTATCCAGTGCCTGCTCAAATTTTTGTTTGCCGCCCATGATTTTGATCAGGCCGGGAATATCGTGAGGAACATAAAAGCCGTATTGCCGCGGTGTGCCTTCTGTAATGAAAAAAGCCTTTTTATCGGGATCGGGGTGCTCATACCATTTGCCGGAAGCATAGCGCCCATTTGCATAACCCACGTGCGGATCAAATACATGCATATAGTTTTTAGCTCTCCGGCGAAGTAGCTGTGCATCTGTTTTTTTATGTAATGCAGTGGCGATGGTAGACAGGGCGTAATCATCAAATGCATATTCCAGGGTACGGGATACCTGTTCTTTGGGATGGAAGGCAAAAGGTACATTGTCTTCTAATGGCACATAACCATATTGCAGATAGGAGATTAGTGCCCTGCGGCCTTTGCCCTGTTTGTAGACAGCGGCAGATGCTGTGTCAAAGGCATTCTGCCGCATCAGCCGGTAGGCTTCTTCTGCATCGTAATCACGTATACCTTTGTTGTAGGCAGAAGCAATGAATGGAATGGCATGATCTCCGATCATGGCGGCAGTGTAATTATTCCAGCAAGGGAAGATCGGGAGCCAGCCTCCTTGTTGCCCTTTTAATAAGAGCGAACGTACAAAGTCGTTGATCAGCGCCGGGTCCAGTATTTCGTATAGTGGTAACTGTGCCCGGTAAACATCCCACATAGAAAAGTCATCGTAGTAGTTACCGTTGGCCAGCTGTTTTACCTGGTAGGATTGTGAAAATGCAGGGTAGGTACCTTTTACATCATTGAAAAGCCTGGGATGCTGCATGGTATGGTACAGTGCTGTGTAAAAGATGCGTTTGTTTTTCTCCTGCGGTCCTTCTACTAATATTTTATTTAATGCTTTGTTCCATACTTCATTGCCTGCTTTTACCTGTGCATCGAAGTTCCAGTGATTAATTTCTGCGGCCAGGTTTTCCCGGGCCGCGGCGATGCTGGTAAACGAAGTGCCTACACGCATTTTTAGGATGCTGCCTTTGTGTACCCTGAATTTTACGGCGCTGCCTATGTTGGGTTGCTGGCTGATACTGTCTGCCGCCACCAGGGATGATTCACTGAATACGGTTGGGTCCTGGAAGCTTTCTTCAAAGCGGACTACAAAATAGCCGCTGAACCCTGCGGGTTGTCCTTGTCCCTGGTAAATGCGGTAGGCAGGATTGTAGCCGGAGATTTCGTTGTTGGCGCGGTCTATATAAATGGCGCCTCTGCCGCGGTCACTGTTGGGGCGTATAATGATATAGCAATCATCATCGCGGTCAAAGCTGAATTGTATCATGCTGCAACGTGCGGTAGCCGTGACTTCCGCCTTTACCTGGTATTTATCCAGCGTAACTCCATAATAAGCCGGCGTTGCTATTTCTGACTGATGTGAATACGTACTGGCGTAGTCGTTAGGAGACGTTTTCAGTGTGCCACATAGAGRCATAATGGTAAAGCTGCCATAGTCCTGTGTACAGGAACCGCTGAGCCAGTGGCTACCGCGGAAGCCGCTGAAAAGATTGTCTTTGTAATAATAGGGCGCTACACATTTCTGTTCCGTAAGCCTGGTTTGAGGAGTCCACTGCGTCATGCCGAAGGGCATGCCTACAGCGGGGATGGTATTGGCTAGTTGCTCGGTGCCTGTGCCGTGTTTTTGCGCAGTCACAGTGGTGCTGTTAGCAGTGCCGGTGAGGGTGTTTACGTATGGAAGGAGATTTCTTGTTTGGGCGGTAGTGGTAAGGTGACAAACCAATACTAGCATCAGTGATTTCAGTACCCTCATTTCTTTCATGTGGATTGATTTATCTTTGAATTCCGATTTACCGGAGCAGCACCAATAAAAATAATAAACTATTATGAGTAACAAAATAAATGTATTGGCGATTTGTGGCAGTACACGACAATCTTCTTCCAATCACCACCTCATTAAGGCGATCACGGACCTGAGCGCTGATATATTCCAGGTGCGGATATTGGAGGGATTAACAGCTATTCCGCATTTCAATCCTGATCTGGATATGGAACCTGATAGTGCACCTGCGCCGGTACAGGCATTCCGGGAGCAGTTGGCACAGGCGGATGCGGTGTTGATCTGCACGCCTGAATATGCGATTGGGGTACCGGGAACATTAAAGAATGCGATAGACTGGACGGTGTCCTCCATGCACTTCTCTAAAAAGCCGGTGGCATTAATTACAGCGGGTACTTCAGGCCATAAGGCACATCAGTCTTTGTTGGGTACCTTGTTGATTATTGAGTCAAAAATAAGTGAGGATGCACAATTGGTAGTATCCGGCGTGAAAACAAAAGTAAACGATCAGGGCGTGATTACAGATGAAGGAACGTTGACGCAGGTACGAAAACTGGTGCAATCGCTGGCTGCAGTAGTAGCAGGGGAAGAAGTTGTTTTATTGCCCGCACCATTGTTGTTTTAAAACGATCTTAAGCAACGAGGGGCTTTGCAGCATTAACTGCAAAGCCCCTCGTTGTTTTTTATATTGCTAAGAAGTGTTTTTCCGAAACACTTCGCATGATCTGTATATACTTATCGCACGCTGTATTTCTTATCTTCCGTAACACTCTTCCAGTTATCAGTGCGGAAGGGGGCTGCCGGAAAGCCTTCTTTATTAAAGAGGTTATCTTCCAGATTATCATCTGCCCATCCGTAACGTACGGCTACCGGGCTGCTTACTTCATCTGTGTATACCACTACTTTATCGCCATCGATGTATGCTTTGGCATAATGAAATTGCTGATCAGCGCCCGCTATTTCAAATCCCCTGATGTAACCGTATTTGTCTTTAACCGTTAAACCGCTGCCAGTGCTGGTGCTGGTAAAGCTGAGTGTGATTTTGTTACCGTTTGTTTGCATGGACTGATATACAGGGCCGCTGAATATATTATTTTGTCCGTAGGTGTTATGCAATGCTACCGCAGCCAATCTTTTGCCTACATCCTGTTTGTTTCTCGGGTGAATATCTTTAGGCTCACCTATATCGGTGATAACGGCCATGCCTGTATTAGGCACGTTGAGAGAGAGGGTTTGTGCTTCTCTCAGTTCAGCCCATTTGCTACCGTTTTGACTGGTACCGTTGGCGGAGTTGAAGCTGGCCAGTTGTACAAAGTAAAACGGAAATTCGCCCTGGTTCCATAATCTGCGCCAGTCGTTGATCAGCAGCGGAAAGGCTTTTCTGTATTGGTAGGCGCGGTCAGCATTGCTTTCGCCCTGGTACCAGATGGCGCCTTTAATAGCAAAAGGTAATATCGGATGGATCATGGCATTATACAGCAGGGAAGGGTAGCTGTTGGGGCCAACGTTATTGTCTGCGGTGATCACGGAAGCAATGCGGAACGCCCAGTTGCCTGCCAGTGATTGTTTGTGGCCGGCTATGTTTACAAACAGATCAGATGATTCCCCTGTAAAGCCGCCACCGCCGCCGGTGTCCTGGATTTTTACGGCAATCACATTATTGCCTGCTTTTAATACACCTGCCGGTATCTGATACACACGGCTGGCACTGTATAGATTAGTGCTGCCTACCCGTGTGCCATTGATATAGGTAACATCGTTATCGTCTATTGGACCCAGACTCAGTTCTGCCGGTTTGCCGGCATCTGCGGGAGCTATATTAAAGTTGTTGCGGAACCATACTTCTCCATCAAAATCAGGCAGCTGTTGTGTTTCCCATGCACCGGGGACTTTCATTTTCAGCCACGACTGGTCGGCGATATTTTCTGACGACCAGGAGGCTACAGTAGTAGCATCCGGCAAACTGCCCTGTAATGTTTGAATGGTTTTTGCTACCCTGTTTTTGTTGACGAGAGCGAAAGAATCCAGGTTTAATACCGGTGTGTTTTTCATCAGATCACTGAAGGCTTCGTTGTCAGCCAGGCCTTCGCGGCTGATCCACGTTTCCACGATGGTGCCGCCCCAGGATGTATGTATTAAGCCAATGGGTACATGTAGCTGTTCGTTGAGTGCCCGGGCAAAGAAGTAGCCTACGGCTGTAAATTCGCCGGTATTTTCAGGACTGGCGGGTAACCAGGCGCTTTGCTTAATATCTGTTTTGGGTGTGGCGGAAATATCTTTCGGTAAATAAAAGTGCCGGATATCAGGGTTGGCGGAAGCCGCTTTTTCCTTGTCGGCATTGAATACATCTTTGACATGAAACTCCATGTTTGATTGTCCGCTGCAAATCCATATATCCCCCATGAGTACATCGTGTACCGTAATGTCGTTATGACCTTTTACCGACAGGTTATAAGGGCCACCGGCTTTTTCGGGATTCAGCAATACTTTCCACTGCCCGTTTTTATCTGCTTTGACGGTCTTTGTTTCCTGATTAAACCGGATGGTAATCTTTTCATTCTTATCTGCCCAGCCCCATACAGGAATAGGCTTATCACGCTGGAGGATCATATTATCCCCGAAAATGTTGGGTAAACGAACGGTAGCGAAAGCCATGGAACTTATCATGGTAGCCGCCAATAATAAAACTCTTTTTTTCATAATTGTGGTATTGTCTGAATAAAGTTGTCAGGGAAACCCCGTGGAATCGCTATGCGAAGATAAATGTAAGGAAGACATTTTTTATTTTATAACTTTTATATAGGAATGGTTTATTAAACAGCATGTTGCTACCTGGAAATGAGCGATAGATGCCAGCGAAGTATAAAAATCAAAATATATACTATATATCTTAATAATTTAACGGACAGCCTGCCTGTTAAACGTTATCCGGTATAATCGTTAACGTGAGAAATGGTGATTTTGAAGCAGATAGGGCATCGGGATCTGTTCCGGTAATACTTAAAATTATATACAACTAATACTAAATAGTGTAACAATTCCCCTTCCTGCGAGGAGTAGCTTTGCATAATAAAATAAGTCAATTATGTCAATCGCTATATCCGCGCAGCCTGTTGCTGCACGTACAAAGAATCAGATTAAAGAATCATTCCCGGTGCTGGAAATGACCTGTGCCGCCTGTGCTGTCAGCGTAGAATCTATGCTGAAATCAGTACCGGGTGTGGAAGATGCAGGCGTGAACTTCGCCAACCAGCGTGCCTGGGTAGTGTATGACCCTACTGTGGTTACACCGGAAGGGTTGCAAAGCAGCGTCCGCAGTGTGGGGTACGATTTGCTGATCAACAAGGAAAACCAGGAAGAAGAACAGGCTGCTGCACAGCAAAAGCACTACCAACAGGTAAAACAAAGAACCATCTGGTCGGCCGTGTTGTCGTTGCCGGTAGTGATTATCGGCATGTTTTTCATGGATATGCCCTATGGTAACTATATTATGATGGCGTTTGCCACGCCTGTGGTATTTTTCCTGGGCCGTCACTTTTTTGTGAACGCCTGGAAACAAGCCAGACATGGTAAAGCCAATATGGACACCCTGGTAGCATTGAGCACGGGTATTGCCTGGTTGTTCAGTGCCTTTAATACTTTTTACCCTGAATTCTGGCACCAGCGTGGCTTGCATGCACATGTTTACTTTGAAGCAGCAGCAGTAGTCATCGCCTTTATCTCTCTCGGAAAATTACTGGAAGAGAAAGCAAAATCAAATACTTCTTCTGCCATCAAAAAACTGATCGGCTTACAGCCTAAAACCGTATTGCTGGTAGGAAGCGATGGCAGTACCACCGAAATTCCCATTGCACAGGTACAGGTGAATGACCTGCTGGTGGTAAAGCCCGGTGAGAAGATCCCGGTGGATGGTAAAGTAGACAACGGTACCTCTTATATAGATGAAAGTATGATTACCGGTGAACCCGTACCGGTGGCTAAGAAGGTGGGTGACTCCGTGTTTGCCGGTACTATCAATCAGAAAGGGAGCTTTCAGTTCCGCGCTGAAAAAGTAGGGGCAGATACGTTGTTGGCTCAGATCATTAAAATGGTGCAGGAAGCTCAGGGTAGTAAAGCGCCGGTGCAGAAACTGGTCGATAAAATTGCCGGCATCTTTGTACCGGTAGTGATAGGTATTGCTATCTTAACTTTCATTACATGGATGGTGCTGGGCACAGATAATGCTTTTAGTCATGCCTTGCTCACGGCTGTTACTGTGCTGGTGATTGCCTGCCCCTGTGCGCTGGGACTGGCCACACCCACCGCTATCATGGTAGGTGTAGGCAAGGGCGCCGAAAATAATATCCTCATCAGAGATGCAGAAAGCCTGGAGCTGGCGCATAAAGTAAATGCCCTGATTCTGGACAAAACAGGTACCATTACAGAAGGCAAGCCGGTGGTGACAGATATTATCTGGAACATTAGAGATACTAATGCTGCAGCAGTTTTATACACGCTGGAACGCCAATCGGAGCATCCGCTGGCAGAAGCCGTGGTAGCTCACCTGGAAGGGGATCATACCAAACCTGTTACCCTGCAACACTTTGAAAGCATTACCGGACAAGGGGTGGAAGGAAATTATGACGGACGCACCTGGTATGCAGGTAATCTGAAGCTGATGCAGGCACATGGTGTGATCATGGATGGCGCGATTACCGCCAAAGCAGGCGCCTTACAGGCGGCCGCCAACACGGTGATCTACTTTGCTACCGGCACTAGCTTGCTGGCCGTCATCGCAATTGCAGATAAAATTAAAGCCACTTCCAAAGCAGCGATTGAAACATTGCAGCGCAGCGGAATTGAAGTATATATGCTGACAGGCGACAATGCCCACACCGCGGCGGCAGTAGCACAACAGGTAGGCATTAAGCATTACCGGGCAGAAGTGCTGCCAGCCTTTAAAGCAGCTTTTGTACAAGAATTACAACAGGCTGGTAAAGTGGTGGCCATGGCCGGTGATGGTATCAATGATTCGCAGGCACTGGCTCAGGCAGATGTGAGCATCGCCATGGGTAAGGGGTCCGATATTGCCATGGACGTGGCAAAGATGACCCTGATCACCTCTGACCTGAACAGTATTCCCCGGGCATTCAAATTATCCGGAAAAACTGTCCGCACCATTAAACAAAATCTCTTCTGGGCGTTTATATATAATATCATCGGTATTCCTATTGCGGCGGGTATTTTATTCCCGGTCAATGGTTTCTTGCTGGATCCCATGATTGCAGGGGCTGCGATGGCATTAAGCTCAGTGAGTGTAGTCAGCAACAGCTTACGCCTCAAAATGGCAAAACTATAATTATGTAAAAGGAATCATGAATTGTATAACAATACACGCTTCCTTCGTAGGTAATTTTACAACATCAAATAAACATTCATCTCACGAAAAAAAGAATCATACAATGGAAACAGTACAGTTTAAAACAAACATTAAATGTTCAGGATGTATAGCAACGGTAACGCCTGTATTAAATAACCTCGCCGGCGCTGATAACTGGAGCGTTGACCTGGCCAGCCCGGATAAAGTATTGACCGTGTCAAAAGAAAATTTAGATAAAAGTGAAATCAGAGTGGCAATAGAAAAAGCAGGTTATAAAGCAGAAGCATTGTCTTAATATACCCGTCTCCGGGCATGGATGAAATTCTTAAAAAAGTAAAACAAATTAACATGAAAAAGATATTACTGGCAGGAATAGTATTGGTAGCCGCATTTTTTCAACAAAGTATGGCACAGGATAAAACAGTATCTGCACAACTGTCTCCTTTACTTTCTCACTACTATCAGATTAAAGATGCACTGATCAGCAGTAATGCAACGGCAGTAGCCGCTCAGGCAGATGAATTCGCAAAAGCCGCTGCCAGTGTAGATATGACATCCATGCCCGCTGCTACACATACCGCTTACATGCCATTGTCGGAGAAACTGTTGGCCGATGCTAAAGCAATGTCTGGCACAAAAGATATCAACAAACAGCGGGAATATTTCAAAACCTTCTCCGATAACTTTTATTTACTGGTCAAAGCGGTCCCACTGTCCGCACAACCAGTATACCAGGAATACTGCCCTATGAAAAAAGCGTACTGGTTAAGCAGCAGCAATGCTATTAAAAATCCTTACTATGGTAATCAGATGCTGACCTGTGGTAAAGTAAGTGATACCATCAAATAGTACTTTAACTTGAATTATGAAAGCAGTATTTCTGTATATAACATTGATGAGCCTGTGTAGTGTAGTTGCTGCACAGGCTTCTTTAAATCAGGCACCCAGGGTGATCCGGTACGATCTGTATGTAGGTGATACCATGGTGAATTACTCCGGTAAAACGAAGCACGCCCTGTCTATTAACGGTACCATTCCCGGACCTACCTTACATCTGACGGAAGGAGATACCGCTGAAATTTACGTACACAACACCCTGAAAGAAGAAACGTCTATTCACTGGCATGGACTAATTTTACCCAACCAGTACGATGGTGTTTCCTACCTTACTACCAGTCCTGTAAAAGCAGGAGAAACACATCTGTACAGATTTCCCATTGTGCAACATGGTACTTACTGGTACCACAGTCATACTATGTTCCAGGAACAGAGCGGGATGTATGGCGCCATTGTTATCCATAAAAGAAATGAAACTAACGCAAAGGAATATACGATGTTGCTG
The DNA here is from genome assembly GCF_056399985.1 of Chitinophaga sp. 01L420. NCBI lineage: Bacteria > Pseudomonadati > Bacteroidota > Chitinophagia > Chitinophagales > Chitinophagaceae > Chitinophaga > Chitinophaga sp. 01L420. The sequence goes on along the minus strand of NZ_JBFTSK010000016.1, from coordinate 63,957 downwards.
AGCGACTGGACAGATATGCATCCGCATACCGTGAACCGCTATCTGCACAACGCCAACGACTGGTTTGCGATTAAGAAAGGATCTGTACAGAGTTATTCCGAAGCCATTCAGCATAAACATTTTTCTACCAAGGTGACCAATGAATGGAAACGCATGAATGCCATGGATGTGAGTGATGTATATTATGAACGGTTTCTCACAAATGGTAAAGCAGTGGCGGAACAGCCCCAGTTCAAGGCCGGCGATAAAGTAAGATTACGCATTATAAATGGTAGCTCTTCCACTTATTTCTGGTTGCATTATGCCGGCGGCAAAATCACGGTGGTAGCCAATGATGGCGCAGATGTGGAACCGGTAGAAGTGGACCGCTTGCTGGTAGGCGTATCAGAAACCTACGATGTGATAGTGACCATACCGGAGAATATGCAATATGAATTTATGGCTACTGCGGAAGATCGTACAGGGAGTACTTCGCTATGTCTGGGGCAGGGCATGAAAATGCTGGCTAAACCATTGCCCCGGTTGAAATATTTTGAAGGGATGAAGATGATGAATGGCATGATGAAGATGAATGGGGACCTGGATACCAGTGATGGCATGCAGATGACGAATCAGCAAATGGACATGAACACCGTGATGTATCCAGAAATCACCGGCGATGATAAACCTGCTCCTATGGCCCATGATATGCATGGCATGCAGATGGACAGTACCGCCGGAGATATTGTAACACTGAACTATGGCATGTTAAAAGCTCCGGAGAAAACCACTTTACCTGCAGGACCGGTGAAGCTGTTGAACTTTGAACTAACGGGTAATATGAACCGTTATGTATGGAGTATCAATAACAAAACCGTTTCCGAAACAGATAAGATCTTAATTAAGAAAGGAGAGATTGTAAGAATCGTGTTGTACAACAATACGATGATGCGGCATCCGATGCATTTACATGGACATTTTTTCAGGGTATTGARCGGACAGGGAGAATATTCTCCGCTGAAAACAGTACTGGACATCATGCCTATGGAAACGGATACGATTGAATTTGCCGCCACAGAAAGCGGGGACTGGTTCTTTCACTGTCATATTCTCTATCACATGATGAGTGGGATGGGACGTGTGTTCAGCTATGAAAATTCACCACCTAATCCGGAGGTGCCGGATCCGGCGATGGCTTACCGTATGCTGAAGAAAGATGATCGCATGTTGCATACCATGGCCAGAGTAGGACTGGAAAGCACCGGTAGTGACGGAGAAATCATGGTAGCGAATACGCGGTACCGTTTATCTACCGAATGGCGCCTGGGATTAAATGACCGGCATGGTTATGAGAGCGAGAGTCATTTTGGAAGATACTTTGGTAAAATGCAATGGCTGTTTCCTTACGTAGGCTGGGATGTGCGTTACCGTAAAATGGATGAACCGGAGAAAAATTTATTCGGACAAAAGAATACCAAAGATTTCAGACAGGTGTTTCACGTAGGGTTGGAGTATACCTTGCCAATGCTGATTGTGGCAGATGCCTCTGTGGATACAGACGGGCGGCTGCGGTTTCAGCTGATGCGGGATGATGTACCGGTAACAAAGCGGTTGCGCTTCAGTTTTATGGTGAACACCGATAAAGAATACATGGCAGGGTTCCGGTACATTGTGACGAAGAACTTTGCATTTTCAACGCATTACGACAGTGACATGGGATTAGGCGCGGGGATTACATTAAGCTATTAAACTAACAGCAATGGAACATCAACATCAGCATCAGCACAAGGAGATGAAAAAGGAACATGATATGCCAGCACATGATCATGTAGCCATGGGACACGGCGGGGACAGCGGACATCACGATCATCATGCCATGATGATTGCCGATTTCCGGAAACGTTTTTATATAGTGCTGATACTAACCATCCCGGTGATGTTATTATCAAAAATGATTCAGCATTGGTTGGGTATTACTATTAGTTTTCCGGGAGATGCATATGTATTGATGCTACTGTCCTCTGTAGTCTTTGTATACGGTGGCTGGCCATTTCTGAAAGGCTGGTATGAAGAGATGAAGGCCTGGGAGCCGGGTATGATGACATTGATAGGATTTGCTATTACTGTGGCATATATCTACAGCGTAGCCACCGTATTAGGTTTGTCGGGAATGGATTTTTTCTGGGAGCTGACTACGCTGATCCTAATTATGTTGCTGGGGCATTGGATTGAGATGAAATCGGTAGCCGGTGCATCCAGGGAGTTGGAGTTGTTGGTACAGCTGATGCCGGATGATGCACACCTGGTGCATGGGGAGCATATCATGGAAGTAAAAACAGCTACACTCAAAGCCGGAGATATCATTTTAATCAAGCCGGAAGAAAAAGTAGCTGCAGATGGCAGCATTACGGAAGGAGAAACCTATTTGAATGAGAGTATGCTGACGGGTGAATCAAAACCGGTACAGAAGCAGAAAAATGATAAAGTCATTGCGGGGTCTATCAATGGCAATGGCGCTATTAAAGTGCTGGTAACACATGGGGCGGAAGATTCTTATTTATCGCAGGTAGTGAAGCTGGTGCAGGATGCGCAGCAATCCAAATCAAAAACGCAGTTGCTGGCAGATAAGGCGGCACGTTGGCTGACGCTGATCGCTATTCTTGCCGGGGTAGCTACTTTTTTATACTGGTGGTTAAGTGGCAGGGATTTATCTTTCGCCATAGAGCGGATGGTAACGGTCATCGTTATTTGTTGTCCGCATGCGTTAGGGCTGGCAGTGCCGCTGGTGATTGCCAAATCCACGGCACTTTCTGCCAGGCATGGGTTGCTGATTAAGAACCGTACCGACTTTGAGAATTCACGTAAAATTACCACCATCGTATTTGATAAAACGGGTACCCTTACAGTGGGGCGTTTTGAAGTGGTACGTTTTGACGCAATACAGCAGGGGATATCGAAAGAAATGATCCTGCAAATGGCGGCGGCGCTGGAGGGGAGCTCTGAGCACCCTATTGCTACGGGGATTATCAGTAAGGTCAAAGTATTGCAGTTATCGATACCGGTGGCGGAAAATGTGACAGCGATTACGGGCAAAGGAATTACAGGAAGGGTAGATGGCAAAGATGTGAAAGTGGTGAGCCCGGGTTTTATCGCGGAGCAGTTTAAGGACCGTAATGTGAGCGCAGACATACAATCCGGGGAGACGGTCGTTTACGTAATGATCAATGATGTGATCGCAGGCTTTATTGCGCTGGCAGACCAGATCAGACCGGAATCTGCGGGGGCTATTGCTACGTTAAAGGAAAATCATATTAAAACGGTATTGCTCACGGGAGATAATAAAGTGGTGGCAGAAAGCGTGAGTAAAACGTTGGGGATGGATAGTTTCATCGCGGAAGTATTGCCGCATCAGAAGCTGGACAAAATAAAGGAATTGCAGCAGCAGGGCGAGTTTGTGGCGATGACGGGCGATGGAATAAATGATGCACCGGCGTTGGCACAGGCGGATGTGGGTATTGCGATTGGCAGTGGAAGTGATGTGGCGGCAGAAACGGCGGGTATTGTACTGGTGAACAGTAATCCTCAGGACGTAGTGAATCTTATTTTGTTTGGGAAAGCCACCTGGCGTAAAATGATTCAGAACCTGGCCTGGGCAACGGGCTATAATGTAGTGGCGTTACCGTTAGCGGCCGGGGTATTATATAAACAAGGTATTTTGCTGAGTCCTGCTGCGGGAGCGGTTTTGATGACTGTCAGTACCGTAGTGGTAGCCATTAATGCCAGTATGTTAAAAGTGAAGGGGGCAGGGAAATGAAGAAGGGATCACTGCTAACAGCGGCGATCCCCTTCTTTGAATATAGGATTAAATGGTAAGTCTACTCGGATTTCAGACTTTTCACCGGGTTCATGAGGGCGGCCTTTATAGCGGTGTAACCCACGGTGAGCATTACTACTATAATAGAGATAACGATGGCGAGCACAAAAACGCTGACGCCCAGGTTGATACGATAGGCAAAAGTATCCAGCCAGCGGCTCATGACGAGCCAGGCCAGCGGTGCTGCCACCACAAAAGCCATCAGCAACATATAGATAAATTCTTTGCTGAACAGCCATACAATACTTTCTACACTGGCGCCCAGTGTTTTCCGGATCCCTACTTCTTTGGTTCTTTGGGCAGCCATAAAAGATACAAGGCCATACAATCCAATACAGCCAATGATGATAGAGATGCCGGTGAACATTTTGATCAGCCGGAAAATCATCATGTCCAGCTTATAGAATTCGGCGAGTTGTTCGTCGAGGAAAGCGTATTTATAAAAGTATTGCGGGTAAACATCTTTCCAGGCTTTTGCCATCACAGGTTCCATTTTCTGGAATTGATCCATATTAATCTTTATGGCGCAATTGGAATAGTTATCGCTGATGGTGGAGATAAATATAGGGTCTATGGCTTCATGGAACGAGCGTGTGTGAAAATCTTTTACCACACCTACCACGCTGCCCTTACCTCCGTTTATATCGACTTGTTTGCCTAACACGGCTTCATTGGAAGCCAGTTGCAGATTTTTCACGGTAGTTTCATTCACCAGGAACTCCCGGGCGGTATCTGATGGCAACAGGTTGCGACCTGCCAGGAGTTGTAAACCGAACGTGCCTACATAATTGGCATCGCCGGCTCTGTTGTAAATAGCAAACTTCTCTGCTTCTGTCCGGGTATCAAACAGGATGCTGGTTGAAGGAGATTTGACGGTGGCAGGAGCGTTGCCGCAAAAAGTAACCTGCTCCACTCCCGGGATCTGGGATAATAATGATCGCAGGGTACTTAGCTTTGAAGCGCCATTATCCGGCACTGGTAACATCACGATGGCATCTTTCCGGAATCCGGGGTTTGCTTCTGTGGAATAGCGCATCTGGTTAGCGATCACAATGGTACCGATAATCAGTAGTTGAGAAATCGCAAACTGCGTAATGACGAGTCCTTTTCTGAGTGACAGGCCACCTGCATTTTTTTGCGACAGTTTGTTTTTAAGGGCCAGTATCGGTTGAAAGCCGGCGATGATCATTCCGGGATATGCACCGGAGAGTAACACCACCGATAGGAATAGCAAAGGTAAAAACAACAGGAGGTAGGTATCTCCCAAAATATTGATCCGCAGCTGTACATCGAAAAGGTGGTTGAGATATGGTAACACCAGTTGAGCCAGCAAATAGGCCAGGAGCATGGCGATAAAAACAACTACGGCTGTTTCAATGATAAACTGCAGAAAAATTTGTCCCCGGTAACTACCTAATACTTTGCGCAGGCCAATTTCTTTGGAGCGCCCCAGTGCCTGTGCAATGGTAAGATTCACGAAATTGATGCAGGTAGTAATGATCAGCAGCAGGCCAATGAAGGCCATGACCCACAGATTTTTCTTTTCGATGTATCCATTTAACGCTGGATTGAAATGGATGTCGGCAATAGGTTGCAGCTCGAATTGGAATAATTTTGCCGCCTCTTTATCGTAATATTTTGCGGAGATAGCAGGGAGTAATTTATTATTTACATCTGTTGCTGCCACACCAGGTTTCAGTAACACAAAACATTGCATGCCTCTGTTCACGTTCAGCCACCAGTCTTTTTCCACTAACCAGGGCGAATGATTTTTCAGGTTATCAAACGGGAAATAAATTTCAGCACGGAAGTCGGTGTTGGCAGGAATATTTTGCAAGATGCCCGTTACGGTAAAATGCAGGGTGTCATCGAGCTGAATGGTTTTGCCGATAGCATCTGTGGTCCCAAAATATTTTTTAGCAATTCTTTCGGTGATAATAGTGGTATAAGGTTCCTTTAAAATGCTGGCAGAGGTGCCGGTTAATAAAGGATAGTGGAGGATGTCGAAGTAGGAGGGATCTGCAAAAGCAATATCTTCTTCAAACTTTTTATCATGGGAAGTAGAGATCACTTTTTTACCCAGAGAGGCTATCCTCGCCAGCTTTTCGGATACGGCAAAATCGTTGCGGAAGGCATCTCCTAAAGGAAAAGGGACGCCGGCATTATAACGTATTTTATCTTCATGAAAGGCGGTGACGATCCTGTAGATCCTGTCTTTATTAGGGTGGAAGGTATCAAAGCTCAGGTGATACTTCACCATGGCAAAAATCAGTATGATACAGGCGATGCCCAGTGCAAGTCCGGATATATTGATGACAGCATGCGTTTTGAAGCGCTTTAAACTCCGCCAGGCAGCTTTGAAATAGTTTGTTATCATAGTAACAGGTTGACGCCGGATAGTGTTAAAAAAGATGCCAGTAGTTAAGGCGCAGGATTATCAATCTTTTTGATAATTTTATTTTTTAAATATGTCCGGATCTGTACACCTGTTTGTGCGGTTTTGTTGAGCGAGCTGGCTGCCCGCATAAGTTCATATCCGCAGGCTATTGTTGTTACAATAATGACCTGCGGATACGAACTGTTTTATAGAATAGAAAATTAAATCACTTTTATTACCTGTCCGGTACCTGCACCGAGTATACTTTTGAGATAGCCGTATACCACCTGTTTCATGGTAACAGGAATATGTCCCGGGAAATAAGGGAAGTAGGCCGGGGACTCTTCCACTACGGTAGGACTTAACGCATTGATACGTATACCGTTTTCCAGTTCAATGGCTGCGGCTCGTGCAAAAGCTTCTACAGCTCCGTTGACAGCAGACGGGTTAGCGCCACTTACCACGGGATCATTCGTGAGTACGCCGGCGGTTAAAGTAAAGGAACCTTTCGGGTTGATATAGTGTTGCCCAATGAGTACCAGGTTGATTTGCCCCATTAGCTTGCTCTCAATGCCTATTCTGAATTCCTTATCTGTCATATTTTTCAAAGGACCGAAATAGGCATCCCCTGCGGTGCATACCAGTGCATCGAATGCACCTGCCTGTTTGAATAAATTTTCTATAGATGCAGGCGAGGTAATATCTGTCTGAATATCGCCACTTTTAGAACCTACTCTTACAATCTCGTGATCTTTTTCCAGGGAGCTTGCCACGTGCTTTCCGATGGTACCACTTGCGCCTACGATGATAATTTTCATTGGTGTGAATTTTTATTTTTATAAAGAAATAACCCGGTATAATGGAAGTTACGAAGAACGCTTTCGTCCTACAAATCTAACTACAGCCCCTTTGCCGATATGATACTCACCCTCATTTAACAGGATGTCTTCTTCGACCAGCATGATCGGGTCATAGTTTTCAAAGTCAGCACGGATCTCTGCTTCGGAGAATAACATATCCAAATCATCGGGACCGCCTACTTTAGGGTCCAGGTTTTTCAGTTCCAGGTGCCTTTTGCTGAAAGCTTCCAGGATAATGATCCCACCAGGTTTGAGATAGTCATTTAATTTTTTGTGAAAGATAGATTTTCTTTCGGCATCAAAATGAGCATAAATTAATCCCATGGCATCAAAGGAAGCGTTTTCAAAGGGTAGCTGCTCCAGGTCTCCCACCATATACTCCATGGTAACATGCTGCTCGGTGGCGAGTTGTAATGCCTTTGCCTTTCCTTCAGCACTCAGATCAAATGAAGTTACTTTCCACCCCAGCATAGCTGCAAACACCCCATTCCGGCCTTCGCCATCTGCCGGCATCAATATAGACCCGGGTTCAAATTTCTGCAGCCATTCCTTGAAAAAGAGATTGGGTTCTTTTCCATAGGCATAGGTTGCCTCTTTATATCGGTCATCCCATTTGTTTTTGTACATCTCATTCCAGGTTTGTGTCATATTTTTGGGTTTAAATTTTTAAAGAATAATCATTTTTTGTTATCGTGCCAGGAGGAGATCTGGCGGATGATCATATCCAGCAGTGGCAGTCCAAGAAATATGATGCAGGGAACTAACGTGATCGTTAATAAAAGTGTTCTCTGATATAATGGAAGTGCAGATAATGGCTTGCCAAACAAATAAAGAAACAGGGTGATAGATGGATAAATGATGATCCAGATTTTCAGGGAAGCAATTAACTTATTCTTTGTTTTCATATGGAGAGATTACTTTTTAGCAACATCGTTTTATCTGTTGCAAAAGTAACATCACCCGCATCAGCCATGATAGGACAAAGATGTAGTTGTGTGGGACTTATTTGAAGTTATGTCTGAATGTTTCCGGCGAGTGACCGGTATGCTTTTTAAAGAATCTGATGAAATAGGAAACGTCTTCGTATCCCAGGAGATCCGCGATCTGGGTTACCTGGTTAGATGTTACCAGCAGGTATCTTTTGGCTTCCAGTATAATATATTCATTCATCACTTCAGAACAGGTTTTGCCTAACGTTGTTTTTGTGATAGCATTGAGTTGATAGGTAGAAAGGTTCAGCATTTCAGCATATTGCGCCACCTGTTTATGGTCAGCAACATGTGTTTCCAAAAGCGCCAGGAAAGCTTCCAGTTGTTCCTGTACGTAAAGGTTCGCATTATCGGCCGGGATATGGTTATTTTTTCGGGTTAATTCGATAAAGAATATCCGCATATTTGCTTTGATCACTTCCTGGTACTGTTCCTGTTTGTCGGTATCTTCCTGGAAGATATTAGCCAGGATCGTCAGCAACTTTTGAAATCTGTCGGCATCAAGTGAATACTGATTATTACTACTGGCTCTGCGTAATAGTTGATTAGCTGTATTGTCAGCAGAAGAATAGAATTCATTTCTAAAGTGCATCATATATCCCGTACCTCCTGCCTTTAGGGTGAGCTGGTGTACCTGACCGGGGCGCATAAAGAAAATGGTATGATTACCAATTGGGTAAGGGGTAAAGTCTATTTCATGCTGACCAGCTCCTTTTTTTAGCGCAAGTACATAAAAGAAGTCATGTCTGTGAAGTTCCTGTACCATGTCTTCACCCGCAAGAACATCCTGCATATCCCGGATGCTAAAGCTTTCGGCGGCATTCAGTTCTTTTTGTGCAGCATTGATATGTCTTATTGGTATTTTTTTCATTAACAGGTATTCTTGCCGTGAAGGTGCGAAAAATATTTATGGCAACAATGGACCTTTACTTACTTCAACACCTGCTTTATACACCGCCGATATTTTGCGGGTGTTTTTTATATCCTGTGCAGGGTTGCCATCGAGTATTATAAAGTCCGCCGTTTTCCCGGCGGAGATAGTACCATATTGGTCATTTATTTTCAATGCTTTCGCCGCATTTCTGGTGGCAATAGTGATTGCCTGTAAGGGCGTGAGCCCTGCCTGTACCAGCAGTTCCATTTCCAGGTGTTCAGAAAACCCCTGCGTGCGTACTGGCTGCGCGCCGGAATCGGTGCCGAGTGCCACCAATATGCCTGCATCTGCTATGATCTTCACATTTTTCAGAGCTGTTTCAAAGGCATGTATATTCCGCTGGTAGGAAGGGCTGTTTTTCAGGTTGTCCTGGTAAGCCTGGGAGGTAATCGTTTCATATACGCCGGGTTCCAGCGATGCTTTGAAGAAGGGATCATCAATCCATTCCGGCTTACGGGCATAGATATAGGCATACTCATCCAGGGAAAGAGTAGGAATGTAAATGGTCCCTTTTGTTTTCATTTGTTGCAGCAGTGTCGCATCAATTTCCTGATCACGGATACTATGTGCGATGATGTCGAGTCCATTGCTGACAAGGTGGTGGGCATCTGCGAGGTAATACAGGTGGGCTGCCACCCGTATATGGTGCTGGTGTGCACGTGTGATGATGGCTTTATAAATAGTGCTGTCCATTTTAGGGGAGGAGCCGCCAAAGTCATCTACCCACATTTTTATAACGGTGGGTTTGAGTAATGCTACACTGTCCAGTTCGCGGATAGCCTGCGCTACGGTGGCCGGGTGATAGATCTTTTTCATAGCAGGTGCGCCTTTAAATACGGCAAAGCCATAACCGGCAGAGAACAGTCTTGCACCAGGTAATAGTCCGTTAACAGCCGAATCCCGCAGTCCCGTTTCAAAGAGCATAGGCTCATCAGAACCCATCACCAGGATATTGGTCACGCCATAGTCGGCATATTTTTTCAACTGTGATAATATATTTTTCCGGGTATAAGGATCTGTTTTATTATTATTGCCCTGTATCATTCCAATATGTACATGACTGCTGATGAGTGCAGGCATTACTGTTTTATCTTGTCCGTTGATAACGGTGGCGCCATTAGCAGCTTGGTTCGGACCAACTTTAACGATCATACCTCCTTTGATGAGGATATCGGTATGTTCCACAGGTGCGCCGCCATTGCCGTCTATGAGCGTGATGTTTTTGAGCAGGATGGTTTTTACCGGAGGAGCCGGCTGAAAGGCAAGCAGGCAGGTTAGTGTGAGGAGTAGTAACGGGTAATTTTTCATAATAAAGATATTCTGAACAGGAATTTAAGCAATTAGTGGAAGGGGAGCAAATAGGAATGGTTGAATGGAGAATCGGGTTTGTTTAATGCCGCGCCTGATTTATTGTGTAATATTGTTACCGGAAAGTAGATACCTATGAAAGAAGCGGTCCTTCATCTTATTAACGAATTAAATAAGTTTTCTCCGGCAATTATTACCTTGGGTGGGACTATTACAGATAGTCGCATCGCTGAATTCGAAGACGCCTATCGTTTGACGCTGCCAGTAGACTATAAATACTTCATTTCGAAAATGAATGGATTTGATCTGATGGGCACCGAGGTGTATGGGATAGATGGAACGTGTACATCTCCTAATACCTTAAGCAACATCTATAATTTCGAACACCGGGAGGTGCATGTACCTATGCCTGATTATTTAGTTCCTTTTTCTCCGGATGGCGGCGGGAATTATTATTGTTTCGATACAAGAATTACAAAAAATGATTCCTGCCCGGTTGTCTTTTTTCAAACACACTATATTTATCAGCATGGTGATGCTCCTGAAGTCACCAATGACAGCTTTATTGATTGGGTCAATGAGGTGGCGATTGGTTGGACGTTGGATGACTATAACTATGATGGGAGCACCCGCAAAGACTAACGATAAAAGGCTGACGCGAATCCTTTCGCGTCAGCCTTTAAATATTCATTGTTTAATCTCTCCCGGAATTACTTCTACCACTACCTTTCTTCCTCCCCGGAGCACATCTACAGTGATCCTTTTCCCGATCTGCTTTTCTGACAGCAGTAGGTGAAGGGCGTCTACAGAAGCCACTGGTTTGTCATCGAAGGCGATGATAATGTCACCGATATGTAGTTCGGTGTTGTAGAAATTTCCGTCCGGTACTGTTTCGTACACATATACCCCGGTTTGGACGGATAGTTTGTTGGCGGCAATCATACGGCTGCTGAGATTCACCGGATGTGCGGCGATGCCCAGTTGTGCCCGTCTGATTTTGCCGTGCAGGATCAGTTGTCCTGCGATCTGGGCGGCCAGATTAGAGGAGATGGCGAAGCAGAGCCCCTGTGCGGAGGCGATGACCGCGGTGTTTACACCAATGACCTGTCCCCTGGAGTTGACCAGCGGACCGCCGCTGTTGCCCGGATTGAGGGCTGCATCGGTTTGTATCACATCGTCTATCAACCGGCCGTTGCTGGCGCGGAGGGTACGTCCCAATGCGCTCACCACACCGGCGGTGACAGTATATTGCAGCCCCATAGGGTTGCCAATAGCGATGGCAATCTGGCCTACCTGTAAAGTGGATGAATCGGCGAGTGGCATTGCTTTAAGCCCCGTTTCATCAATTTTCAGTACGGCAATATCTGTGGAAGGGTCGGCACCTTTGATTTCGGCACTTACCTTCCTGCCATCAACAAAAGATACTTTAATGCTTTCAGCATTTTCTACCACATGGTTGTTGGTAATGATGAAGCCATCAGAAGAAATAATGAAGCCGGAGCCGGTACCCGCCTGCGTGCGCCTTTCCCGCGTACGCCGGTCGCTTACCTTTTTCTGTACTTCTATATGTACCACCGATTCAGCAACAGTACCCACTACACCGGTAACGGTCTGGGAATAGGCATCTAATAAACTCCAATCGTTCGACGCCTCGTGCGTAAGAAATGAAATTGAGTTATCCATAATGATAAATGCGCTCAAATTTATTTCCAGAATGACGCAGATGCCGTTTTGGCATTCATTACAGCAGTTTTATGTCATCTTTGCCATTAACGCACTGCTAAAAATCATAATTATTTAGCTATTTTGACGGTCAATGTTTTTCGTCTAATAAGGGTCTATGCCAGGAACTGATTTACAGGCAATGTGGGATGCTGTTTACATAGCGGACGATCAACAGTCGTTCCGGAAGTTGTTTAATCATTTTTACGGCGGATTAGTGCGTTTTGCAACAGATCTGTCTATCAGCAGGGAAGCCGCAGAAGAAATCGTCTCCGATGTTTTTATTCAGCTCTGGAAAAACCGGAAGAACAGTGAACCAATCCTGCATGTGAAGACCTATTTATTTACCGCCGTACGTAATCGCTGCTATAATCACCACCGTGACCACTACAAGCATCAGTGGCTGGAACTGGAAGCCGACAACGCCCCGCTGACCGGCGATGTGCACCCACAGCTGGAATGGAAGGAAATGCAGGGGTGGCTCGACAAAGCCATCGCCACATTATCTCCGCAGGGACGTACCATTTTCCGCCTGGTCCGCGAAGAAGGATTTAAATATAAAGAAGTAGCCGCCATCCTGGAAATTTCCCCACGCACCGTAGAAACCCAACTGGTAAGAGCTACCAGCCGCCTGCGACAGGCATTGCAACATTATGGCAGCGGTTTCGACCAGAAAATTCCTGTCCGCTAAAAAATATTTTCTCTTCCTGTAAGTAATCGGTTTCATTTTAGTGTCTCTCCCCGTAGGGAACATTTGTTCGTTTAAACAAATCATACATGGACAGTCACCGGCTGGATGAATTAATGACCGCAAAACTGAGTGGCACGCTGGACGATGCCGGTCAGCAGGAATTGACGCAATTGCTGGAGCAGCACCCGGAATGGGCGCAGGAGCTTACTTTGCTGGAACAATACTGGCAGGCCGTTCCTGTAGAGGAGGCACCTGCCGATACTGTTTTTAGTGAGATGATGGCCAAAGCAGAACCTCCGGAAGCTACGAAAGTTGTCCGGTTCCGGCACGACTGGTGGAAATGGGTGGCTGCTGCCGTAGTCGTAGGGTTCTTACTCAATGCAGCCAGCTGGTTATTGCCGGGTGACCGGGCGAAACCGCCTGATCTGGAATTAGTGCAAACCCGCAATGGTGAACGGCGGCAATTCCAGCTCAGCGATGGTAGCATCGTACACCTGAATGCATCCAGCCGCGTTAGGTTAGACCTTAATAATTCCAGTCGCGAAATATGGCTGGAAGGGGAGGCTTACTTTGAAGTAGCTAAAGATCCGAAACGCCCTTTTATTGTTCATGCCGCCGCGATGAATATTCATGCACTGGGTACCTCCTTTAACGTGAAAGCCTATCCCGGCGATCTCCGCTATGAAACCACTTTGCTGGAAGGTGCAGTAGAAGTATATCTTAATAAAACACCTGCGCATAAAATACGCTTACGTCCCTACGAAAAAGTAGCATACGATAACAACAATGCGATCTCATCTCCGGAAAAAAAACTGGAACTAAAGCAGGTGATATCAAAAGTAGTACAGGCAAAAGCCAATGCGCTGCCGGCGATCGACAGTACGATATCCGAAACAGCCTGGGTAAGCAACCGGCTGCAGTTTGAGTCGCTCGACTTTGCACAACTGGCTACCCTGCTGGAACGCTGGTATGGGGTGAAAATTATATTCCGCAATGATCAGGTAAAAAGATATGTATTCAGTGGCTCCTTCGCGTCAGAAAGTGTTAGCCAGGCACTGCAGGCATTGCAGCTGACAGAGGATTTTCACTTCGATAACAGTGGCACGCAAATCATCATTTATTAAGCACACGTTCAATTAAAAACCGTTTATGAAAAGCTAACAACCACATAACAGTTCAATGAAAAAAACACAGGAAATGCTACTAACATTCCCTGTGCGAAGGTTAATCAGCAACGCGCCAGCTCCTTTGGACGGGATGGCAGGGCATTGCTATTGTATCACCTATTATCACAAATTTATGGAAAAAGTCAACCAATCGGATGCATGCCGGCGAAGAACGGCTATGCTCAAGCATTTGATCATTATGAAGCTATCATTCTTTATTGTCCTGCTTTCCTGTATGCAGGTGGCTGCCACGGGATATTCCCAGAAGCATATCAGCCTGAACATGAAAGATACAGAGATCAAAAAGGTATTGGACCGCATCGCGGGGCAGTCCGATGTGCGCTTTCTGTACAGCAACCGCAAAGTAAATCTGCAACAACGGGTAAGCATCATTGCCCGGGAAGAATCCCTGCAAAGTGTACTGGATAAAGTACTCACCGGTACCGGCTTTACCTATAAAGAGCTGGAAGGCCACCTGGTGGTGATCATTCCTGAACATACCGAATGGGAAAACATAAAAGTAAAAGGTCGCATCACCGGCGCCGATGATCATGTTCCCTTGCCCGGCGTAACGGTGCAGGTAAAAGGCACCACTATCGGTACCCTCACCGATGAAAACGGCAACTTCTCCCTGGATGCTCCCTCCGGCGGAACGCTGTTATTCCGCTACGTAGGCTACGAACCACTTGAATTGGCGGTAAAACCGGCCATGGAGGTGCAGTTGAAAAAATCTTCCAGCGCATTAACAGAAGTGGTGGTGATCGGTTATGGTGTTACCCAGAAAAAAGACCTCACGGGTTCTATCGTCAGCATCACCCCCAAAGAATTTAATAAAGGTATTATCAGCAACCCTGTTCAGGTATTACAAGGTAAAGTAGCYGGCCTGGTGATCAGCAAACCAGGCGGTAACCCCAATGGAACGGTGAGTATCCGCCTGAGAGGGGCGTCTTCGTTATCTGCCAGCAGTCAGCCACTCTTTGTAGTAGATGGTATTCCCGGTATCGATATCAATGCCGTACCGCCGGATGATATTGTGTCGATTGATGTATTGAAAGATGCTTCTGCAGCGGCTATCTACGGTTCCCGCGGGGCCAACGGCGTTATCATCGTTACTACCCGCCGTGGTAAAGAAGGTGCTCCGCAGGTGTCCTACAGCGGTTATATAGGTATGGAGAAGATGTCCAACACCTACGGTGTGCTGAACGCATCAGACTACCGCAAATACCTGAAGGATAATAATATTGACGCTTCCGCATTCGATCTGGGCGCCTCTACCAACTGGCAGAAAGCCATTACCCGCACCGGTATCAGCCATAGTCACAATATTTCTATGAGCGGAGGAAGAGATAATACCCGCTACAGCGCTTCTGTCAATTATCTCAACAACGAAGGCGTGGTACTCAACTCCGGCCTGGAACGTACTATCGGACGTATTACCCTGGATCAGGGCGTTTTCGATAACCGCCTCCGGCTGGGACTGTCCATGAACTACGTAGGAGAGAAGAACAAATATGTAGGCGCAGATCCCGATGGCAATGGTGACAACCGCATCTGGGAACAGGCCATCGCCTATAATCCTACCGCCCCCATCTATAATGCAGATGGCAGCTACTTCGAAAAGCTTGATATCAACGATAACTATAACCCGGTAGCACTGGCGAACCAGATTAAACATCAGCGGGCATTGAACCGGTTTATTGGTTCTGCAAAAGCCACGTATGATATTACCAGTCACCTGACGTATGACCTGTTGCTCGGACTGGAACGTGCGTCCAGCGACCGTGGCCTGTATTATTCTAAAAAATCACCGGTAACAGAAGGCGCCGGCAGTAATGGTACTGCTACCCGCGCCTCTAAAACATGGGATAACAAAACCCTGGAAACCTATTTCACCTATAGCCAGCAATGGCAGCAACATGTGTTGAAGGTAACGGCTGGTTACTC
The DNA here is from genome assembly GCF_056399985.1 of Chitinophaga sp. 01L420. Taxonomy (NCBI): domain Bacteria; kingdom Pseudomonadati; phylum Bacteroidota; class Chitinophagia; order Chitinophagales; family Chitinophagaceae; genus Chitinophaga; species Chitinophaga sp. 01L420. The sequence continues at coordinate 48,113 of NZ_JBFTSK010000016.1, read as the reverse complement.
TTATCAGAATTTCTTCCAGAACAGTATGTCTGCCGGCAATACACAGTTTGTATCTGATATCTTCAGCTATAACAACCTGGGTGCTGGTCAGGGCGATCAGCCTGCTGTGGCTTCCGGTGCAGAAGAAAACTCGCTGGTATCTTTCATTGGCCGCGTGTTCTATAGTTACAACGATAAGTACCTGTTGACCGGTACCGTCCGCAGAGATGGCTCTACCCGTTTTGGTAAAGATAAAAAATGGGGAACCTTCCCCTCTGCCTCCCTGGCATGGCGTATTACACAGGAGCCCTTTTTACAAAACAGCAGCTGGCTGCAGGACCTGAAATTTCGTGTAGGCTATGGCGTTACCGGTAACCAGGAAATCCAGAATTATAAATCACCACTTACTTATAGTCCCGGTGGTAAAGTGCTGGACAATGGCCGCTGGGTGACTTCTTACCAGATCGGACAAAATGAAAATCCCAATCTGCGCTGGGAATCCGCCGCACAATTTAACGCCGGCTTTGACTTTACTATGTTTAAGGGAAGGCTGAGCGGAACACTGGAATACTATGATAAGCGCACCAAAGACCTGCTCTTTAATTACAACGTGCCTTCCCCGCCTTACCTGTTTCCCACTATGCTGGCGAATGTAGGTAAGATCAGCAATAAAGGAGTGGAGCTGTCGCTGACGGGTGCTATTATTGAGCACAAAGATTTCAGCTGGAATGCTTCTTTCAATATTTCCCGCAACTATAACGAAATCCTTTCTATCGCCAACGATCAGTACAAGAGTGATGCAATTTATGATGGAACCGTAGGTGCCCGTGGCTTAACAGCCGTGCAGATCGTAAAAGTAGTACCTGGTTACTCTATCGGTACCTTTTATATTCCGCATTATACCGGTGTAGATGCCAATGGAAATCAGCAATTCGAAGACCTGGATGGCAGCGGTACTTTTGACTTCCGCAGCGACAGCCGCGTAGCGGGTAACGGCTTGCCTAAATACCAGGCAGGACTGGCGAATACCTTCCGTTACAAAAACTTTGACCTCAACTTTTTATTACGCAGCCTGTTTGGCTACCAGATCTTCAATGCCACCGACCTGGTGCTGAGTGACCGTTTCAGCCGTTTACCCGGCCGTAATGCCATGGCGAAGTATGCCGACAGCAACGTAAAAGGTACGTATGTATCCGACCGCTTTATTGAAAACGGTGCTTTCCTGCGCCTGGACAACTTCTCCCTGGGATATAGCATACCTGCTGCGAAGAGTAAGCTGTTCGCCAATCCACGGGTATATATCTCCGGACAAAACCTGTTTGTGATCACGAAATATTCCGGGCTGGATCCGGAATTGCCGATAGACGGACTGGCGCCTGGTATTGATAACCGTAACGTATATCCAAAAACACGCTCTTTTGCATTAGGCTTTACGGTCAACTTTAAATAAAAACGATCCACATGAAAGCAACATTTCTGAAATATACATTGCTGGCCGGGATGGTAATCTCCGTGTTCAGTTGCACCAAACTCGATGAAACATTTTACGACCGTGGCACAGACGAGAACTTCCTCAAAACAGAGGACGAGCTGAATGCCTTTGCTAACGGGGCATACGCCAAACTGCGCAATTACCGCGACAGCTACTGGAAAATGAATGAAGTGACTACGGATGAAACAACCGTGCCTTCCCGTGGCGCCGACTGGAACGAAGGTGGCTTATGGCGGGTGCTCATCAGCCATGAGTTTCCTATCACACATCAGTATATCAATGATATGTGGAACTTCATTTACCGCGATGGTGTGAACCCCGTGAATGCTATCCTGCAGAAGTTACAGGGTTCTGATGTGGTGTTGCCTACCAAAGACCAGATCATTGCGCAGATGAAAGTGCTGCGTGCATTTCACTACTACCTGGCCATGGATGCATTTGGTAATATTCCCATTGTAACTTCTTTCGAACAAACCGAGCCGCCAAAGAATACGCCCCGTGCGGAAGCTTTTGCTTTTATAGAAAAGGAAATTAAAGATAACATCAACGGGTTGCCTGCCGCGCTGAACACTAAAAACTATGGTAAAGTAACCAAGGGCATGGCTTTTATGTTGCTGGCCAAGTTGTATGTGAATGCAGAAGTATATACCGGTACCCCACGCTGGGCCGATTGTATTCGTATGTGCGACTCCGTTACCAGCATGGGGTATCAGCTGGAACCCAATTATTTCACGAATTTTTCTACCAAAAATGAAAATTCAAAAGAGAATATTTTTGTGGTGCCTTACGATGCCGTTAATGCAAAGGGTATGATGCTGCACTATCTGACACTGCACTATAACAATCGTTATACCTATGGTTTGCCCAGCTCGCCCTGGAATGGCTGGTGTACTTTGAAGGACTTCTATGAAGCCTATGAGGATACCGATAAACGTAAAACCATGTTCCTGGAAGGACAACAATATTCCCAGGACGGTACACCGCTGAAAACAGAGCAGGGGGCGCCATTGATTTTTTCCCGTACTATCGGGGATCTGGCTAATGCTACACAAACAGAAGGCGTACGAATAGTAAAATATGAGATCGAGAAAAATACGCCTTATTCCGATCAGGATAATGACCTCGTTATTTTCCGGTATGCGGATGCATTGATGTTGAAAGCAGAGTGCCTGTTACGTTTAGGGCAGGGGGGAACGGCGCTGCCACTGGTAAACCAGGTGCGTGGCCGCAATTTTGAAACGGGTAATCCTATCACCACGCTTACGCTGGATAATCTCCTCGCAGAGCGTGGCCGCGAATTTATCTGGGAGGGATGCCGCCGTCAGGATCTGATCCGCTTTGGTAAATGGAATAGCACCTGGCAGTTCCATCCGGCAGATCAGCCGTTCCGGAAGCTGTTCCCGATCCCGCAAGCCCAGCTGGATGCGAATCCTAACCTGGTGCAGAATGCAGGATATAAATAATGGAGAAGTATTAAGCGGGAGCAGCCTTTCGCTGCTCCCGCTTATTTAGACAGCAATATGCTATAGAAAGTCCGTGGCATGACTTTGGTTTTCATGTATTGCGATGGCGCCATATTATAAATGGCGCAGGTCAACGGACACACATGGCAGGAGTGCATAGCAGTGCTGAATAGGCTCTTGACAGGCATCCAGGGAAGGCGCTTGCTGCCGGAGTCCTGTGGAGATAATGGCCACCATTGTGCAATTAATTCTATAGTAATAACCTGATCTCTTATGAACGAACCATTCAGCAGCTACAGTCACCTGATTTTTGATAAACTGCATAACTGGCTGATCGCCGCTGTGAAGATGACGCCCAATCTTGTATTGGCCGTTATCATGTTTTTTCTTTTCCTTTTATTGGCGCGGTTTGCCCGTAAAATCAGTCTCCGGTTTTCTCAAAGGTTCTCTGAAACGCCTGCTATCGCCAACCTGATATCCAGTGTTCTCTTTATTATTTTTATACTACTCGGCCTGTTTATTTCACTGAATATTTTAAGTCTGGATAAAGCCGTTACTTCCTTGCTGGCTGGCGCGGGTATCATAGGTCTGGCGTTGGGTTTCGCGTTCCAGGATCTGACGGCGAATTTTATCTCCGGTATATTTATCACCTTCAGAAAGCCTTTTGAAGTAGGGCACATCATTGAAACGAATGGCTTCACTGGTACAGTGAATGCTATTCAGCTAAGGTCTACCACGATGATCACAGCAGACGGTCTGCATGTGATCATTCCCAATAAAGAAATTTTTCAGAAACCGATCATCAATCACTCGCTTACTCCATTGCGGCGCATCACGCTCACCTTTTCCATTCCCATGTCTGATAAGCTGAAAGAAGCGGAACAAATCATGACGGATATTGTAACAGGGATGAAAGACGTAGTACCCGACAAGCCTAAGGCCGTGTGGTTTACCGCTATAGAAGGCAGTGCCGTAAAGGTGATCCTGAGTTGCTGGGTGAGTAATGAGTCGGATGATGCCTATGAGCGCACTACGCATGAACTGATTTCAAAAGTAACTACTTCATTAAAAGCTGCTGCCCTGATATGACACCAGGGCAGCTAACTTTATTTAAGGCCGGGGCGCCTCCACTTTTACGTCTCCCCGGTCATGGCACCAGTGGCCGTTACCGCGAGCGAAAGCCATCCGCATAAAAAATGCATTGGTAATCAAAAATAACACGATTGCCAGTATAGTCGCTACTCTGGTGATAGTGCGCAGGGCCGGTTTTTTCGAAAAACCGCCAAAAACATACCCGATAATAAACACCATACATGCCACAAAAAGAATGCGCAGTAAGATGATAAACACGAATCCCATGATCTTCTGATTTAAAGGTTACTTGAATTTACTCAGCAGCTGCTGGTCTTCTGATCTGCCCCAGTGAGGAAATACGTCTGTGCCAGGGTTGATCAGTAACTGCAGGCTTTGCGAAGCTAGTTGTTTGGCCAGTTCTTTATCTCCTCCCCACATTTTAGGTGTATAATATTTCACCCACGCCGCCACAAATAATGCGCGGGGATTTTGTGCATCCAATGCCTTTGCCTGTTTCAATGCCTGCTCTGATAATGTACCATACTTACGGCCGTAAGTCATAGGGTTGATGAACACTTTGGTACGATATACCATACTCAACACCGTATATACTTCTGCCGCTTCCTTTTTCTGTTTGGAACTATCTAATAGTGCCAGTGCTTTTTTCGCCTGTTCTTCTCCGCGGATGCTGTAAGGCTCTATTTTTTCGCCATCCTCCTGTAAGAGAAAGCCAATCTTTGCGTTGCAGAAAGCTGCGTAATAAGATGGCAGCCAGGCAGCTTCTGCTTTGATGTTGGAAAAGGTTTGTTCCAGTTGTTCATAATCCTTTACGGTTTGTGCCTGATCCAGTTTGTTAACTGCCTGCTGCAGAGCATCGGATTGTGCAAATCCACTATAGCTAATAAATACTGCAGACAAACAAATGAGTAGTTTTTTCATTTTTCTTTTTTTGAGAGATTTATAAATTGTTATTAAGAAAGTCATCGGTACGATCTATACCAAAACTCATGAAGATGCCTATAAAGAAATTTCGTGTAGCCGGCATGGTGACAGGCTGTTTAATCAAACCGTTGTAACTGTAATTGTATCCGAACACCTGCCTGGTTCCGGCGAGGTTATTGATGCCCATCGCCACACCGGAGAAGTCTTTCCATTTCTTGTTTTTAAAAAAGGAGCAGAGATAGGCCACGTGCAGGTTCACCGCATTATACCCTTTGGTATTGCCCTGATCCGATATGCCATTTGGACCAATATTGTAATAAGGTCTGCCGGCAGCCATGGCCCAGGATACATTCACGCTGGTATTAATATCCTGGAAAAACTTTTTAACAGCCACCGTGGTGGTATGTGGTGCTGCAAAGGATGGGCGCAGCTCATAAGGATAATTCAGGAAGTTACGTTTGGTATCGAGATACGTGTAGGTAATCCAGTAGTCCAGGTTTTTAATACTTTTTTTATCCCGCCAGAAAAGCTCAAATCCCTGCGCATAGCCTTTACCGTTATTGCTGAGTACGGGCATTGTTTTTACCAGGTCCTTGTATTGCTTGTAATATACTTCTGCCCGGAAAAAACGATTGTTGGCTTTCCTTGTATAGTTCAGCACATAATGGGTGGCACTGGAAAATGTTAGCTGATCTGACTGATATAAATAGTCGTTGGCCGGCTCCTGGTAAAAGATACCATAGGCTATGTTGAACTGGCTGCCGTCGTGCAGGCGGTACGCCAGACTAATACGCGGCGCCCATACCATTTTACGCAGCATGGAAGCATATTCCATGCGCATTCCTGCTTTGGCAGCGAGGTTGTCGGCCAGGTAAATATCACTTTCCGCAAAAACAGCCGTAAGATGATCTGTTAGCCCGATTGTACTGTCGTTGGTCCTGCCATGGTCGTGGGTGTAAAATTGCTCTGCACCAAAACGCAATGCCTGTCCCTGTGAAAAGAAATGTGTTAAAACGATACGTGCCTGTGCAAAGTCAGTGGTAATATTCCGGTAACCGGTTTTATAACTGTAAGGGATATACGGAATAATCACCTTGTTGCCTTTTTCATTGGTGAGCTGCCGTATGGTTTCCTGCCGGTTATAGCTGTAAACGGTGCCTACTTCTATTTTCCAGTTATCATTCAGGTAGCTGCGGAAGCTGAGGTTATTATAGCTGTTCCATCCTTTTACCTGGTAGCCGGCTTTTAATATCCCACTGTCGATATCCGGATTGTTCATACCTACATCACTGAGGCCCCAGCTGGTATAGAATTTCAGCATACCTGTTTTGCCTGTTTTGATTCTGAAATTAGCATTGCCATCCAGGTAGAGTGGACCACTGAAGTAATCAGGTTTCTGTGGAACAATGTTATTGTACAGCGACTGGTTGCTATAACCCACACTCACCCCATAGCTGCTGCGATTGTTCTTTGCCAGGTGTTGCATGCCGGCACCCAGGTTGGCGGGGAAAACAAAGAAACTGGCGGATGTTTTCTCGGGCAGGTCTACACTTTCCAGTATCAACGCACTGCTCATGGCTTCTCCATATAAAGCGGAATAACCACCGGAACTGAACAGGATGCCTTTAAACAGAAAAGGATTAATGCGGGCTGCCTGTGGTACGCCTGGTACCGAAGGGTAGTTAGGGGTACGGAGCAGGGTGCCGTCAATGAATTGTTTGGTTTCTTCGCCTGTTCCTCCGCGTACGAATAATCCTTCCTGTTCACCGATTTGTTGTGCACCCGGCAGGGAACGCAACGCCTGACTGATATCTCCGCCGCTGCCTGCTACGGTAACAGCATCAATAGGTGTGAGAGAAGCTCCTTTGGCCTTGTCGCTGGCCTCAAAGGAGCCGGCACTTACTACTACCTCATGCAGGGAGCGTTTGCTTCTGATGGCGGTATCAGAAGCCTGTGTAGCCCGGATCGTTGTATCTGTTGTACGTTTTAACGTTGTATCCGCTGTTGCGGGCGTAGGCCTGCCAGTCGTATCTGTTACCGGTGTTCTGTTTTGTGCACCGGCTGTATAACTGAATAGCAGCAATAAAATAGCACTTGTTTTCATTACCTGTAGGATGATGTACAAGCAAAATTATGCGGAAGAACAAGCGCTTATCCGGAGAGTAGACGGGATGGGAAAGTGTCGCGACAAAACGGGAAAGACTTACTGATTCAGTAGCTTGTTGACATTTTCTTTGAAGAATTCACTTACGGGGATTTCTATGTCACCAATGCAAACCAGGTCACGTTTAATGGTCGTGATCTTTTGTACCGCCACGAGGTAGGATTTATGTGTACGTATAAACGCGGCAGCGGGTAGTTTCTCCTCCATGGCCTTCATGGTCATGCGGGTGAGTACTGGTTTGAGGGAATTGGAGAGATGTATTTTGATATAATCTTTCAGTGCTTCTATATAGGTGATATTGGCCGTCACAATTTTTACCTGCGTATATTCCACGTGTACAAAAAAGGAATGCGTATCATCTGTAGTAGCAGGGGGGCTTTGTTTCAGGCGGAACAGATCATTGGCGCGGTTGCAGGCTTTCAGGAAGCGCTCGAAGCTAAAGGGCTTCAGCAGGTAATCGACTACCTGCAGGTTAAAGCCTTCCAGTGCATATTGTTCGTAGGCAGTTACCAGTATCACCATAGGTGGCTGTTGCAATGATTGCAGCAATTGTAGTCCATTGAGCCTGGGCATTTGGATGTCGAGGAAGATGAGGTCTATTTGTTCCTGCTGCAATATTTCCAGTGCTTCCATGGCGTTCCGGCAGGTTTTTACCAGCTGCAGAAAAGGCACCTGCTGAATATTGTCTTCCAACAGTTCACGTACCAGTTGTTCATCGTCTATGGCTATACATCGTATCATGTGAGTTTCAAAATTAAGGTGATATGAAACACGTGCTGCTGACTTCTGATGGTAAGCTGGTGGCTGCCTGGATACAGCAACTGTAGCCTGGATTTCACATTGGCCAGTCCTATGCCGGAGTTTTCATCTTTGCTGGCGGCAGGATCATTATCGAACCGGTTTTGTACTTCAAAGGTAAGCAGGTCGTTGGTAACGAGCAGCTGTATATTAATTTCCGGTTGCTGCGTATAACCGGTACCGTGTTTAAAGGCGTTTTCTACAAAAGGAATCAGCAACATCGGCTCTATGGTATAATGTCCTGCGTTGTTAGCGGTATCAATATGGCTGTTGATATTTACGTCGTTGCCGAAGCGAAGTTTTTGCAGGGCGATATAGCTATTGAGGTAGACTATCTCTTTCTTGAGCAGTACTTTTTTCCCGGTAGTATCATATAACATATAGCGCATCAGGTCGGAGAGCATGATGAGTGCAGGCTCCAGTTGATCTGATTTTTTCCGGGCCAGCGATACCAGGTTGGTCAATACGTTGAACAGGAAATGCGGACTTACCTGTGAGCGCAGAAATTTGAGTTCTGTGCTGAGTTGTTCTGCCTGTTTATCTTTTTGCATTCTTTCTGCACGAATCCGGTCTCCCACCTTGCAATATACCAGGCTGACGATGTAGGCACCTACCGATGGGGCAAACACATATCTATAGGATGCCATATCACCGAGTACCGTAGGAAACCAGTGCGCCATGATGCTGTACTTCAGGGGAAAGGAGGCGCCCACCAACAGGAGTACAGCCGGGAAATAAAGCCACCAGTAATGTTTATTCCATAACCGGGGATAGAGGAATAATGCATGGGTGTAAAAGATGGCCATATGGATAAATCCACAGATCGTAAAGAAGAGGCCGGGAAAGGTACCGATGCGATAGTCGTTGGCAGCATTGGAAACGATATAGGGCAACAATAGTAATGCGCTCCATATGAGTACATGGAGTGCGATAATCACTTTCTTGAATGGAATATTGATGTTCATCTGATGTATGCATTAAAGCTACTGATTTTTCAGGGTATCCCCTGCGACACGATAAAATTACCGCTATTGGCGGCGCCTGCAGAAAGGGTATAGACAAGACCCGCAAATGTGCAGATAACATAGTAATATGTGCAGACAGGGAAGTAATTATTATCATCAGAGAAAATAGCATTAACATAGGAGAAGGAAGTTGTTAATTTTGAGCACTCTAAGCATTTAAAGACCTGTTATGAAAAAACGTTGTGTTGGAATATTCTTTTTTCTCCTGTGTAGCTCCCTTGCTTTCGCACAAAAGTATGAGGCCAATTGGGCCTCTCTGAACAAGCGTGGGATTCCTGCCTGGTTTAATGATGCCAAATTCGGCATCTTCATTCACTGGGGGGTATATGCCGTGCCCTCTTATGCCGTGGTAGGACCAGGTGGTTATTCTGAATGGTACTGGTATAACCTGAGAGGAACCACAGAAGGCTCACATGATAAAGTACAGGCCTTCCATGATAAGAATTTTGGGGTAGGGGTACCCTATGAAAAGCTGGAGAGCCAGTTTACGGCTTCCCTGTTTGATCCGCAGCAGTGGGCCAATGTATTTCGCCGCTCCGGTGCCAAATATGTAGTGCTGACTTCCAAACACCATGAAGGGTATTGTTTATGGGACAATAAACAGGCGAATGAATCCTGGGGGCATTCCTGGAATGCTGTTACGGGTACGCCTAAACGCGATCTGCTGGGAGACCTGACAGCAGCAGTGCGTAAAGAAGGGCTGCGCATGGGGTTTTATTACTCGCTGTATGAATGGTTTAATCCTTTGTGGCTGAAAGACAAACCCCGTTATGTAAAAGAAGTAATGACTCCTCAGTTTAAGGACCTGGTGACCCGCTATAAGCCTTCCGTTATTTTTTCTGATGGAGAATGGGAAATGTCGGATACAGCCTGGAATAGCCCTTCGCTGCTGGCCTGGTTGTATAACGAATCGCCAGTGAAAGATGAAGTAGCCGTGGATGACCGCTGGGGTAGCAATACCCGTGGCAAAAATAATGGGGCTACCTATCTGACTTCTGAATACGGCAGTGGTATGCAGCCTGGTGTTATTTGGGAAGAAAGCCAGGGTATCGGACAGTCATACGGATATAACCGTATGGAAACTGCCGATGACTATAAGAAAAGCAGTGACCTGATTTTAATGCTGGTAGATATCGTGTCAAGAGGTGGTAATCTCCTGCTGGATATAGGACCCACCGCAGATGGCCGCATTCCGGTGATCATGCAGCAAAAGTTGCTGGATATCGGCAAATGGCTGGAGCTGAACGGAGAGGGGGTGTATGACACCAAACCATGGAAGGAAAGCCGGCAGTGGAGCGCAGGCAAACGCCCTGAAGTGAAAGACGAAGCTTTCATGTCGGGCTATAGCATTTCCAACCTGGTAAAAAAATCAAAGGACCATGCTAATGTGGAATTGTTCTTTACCGCCAAACCAGGMGCTTTATATTGCTTTTTACCTGCTTATCAGCCACTGCTCACTATCCGCAACTATGCACCTGCCAAAGGCGCAGTGGTAAGTATACTGGGTAGTAGTAAAGCGATTAAGTGGCAGCAGAAGGGGAAAGATTGTGTGGTAGACCTGTCTATGCTGCACCCGGGAGACGTACCGGATGGCATGCTGGTAATTAAAGTGAAAGGTTAAGCAATAGTAATATCTTAAAGGCTGGCAAGCAATATATAGAAGGGGGGAGGCAGTAGCCTTCCCTTTTTTAATGTCAAAAAAGTAGCGGGCAGATTAGGAAAATGCATTCTATATTTGCAGACTACATAAAACAGCATCGGCTATGCCCTATCAGAAAATCACGCGGCTCCTTGCTGACCTGGTCCGCATAGATAAATTTGATCAGCACCTGATCCGGGAAGTCTTTGAACCGGTAAATTTCAGAAAATCACATGTTCTCGTGAGCAGCGGCGACATTGCCCGCTATATGTATTTCATTAATAGCGGCTATTTAAGGCTTTATCATATTGATGGCGAAGGCAGGGAGGTGACCAATCATATTAACTGCCCCATGGGCTTTATGACGGCCTTTAACAGCTATATCAGCCAAACCCGTTCACATGAGGTGTTTGAATGTATTACGGACTGCGAATTACTGCGGGTATCCCGTACAGACCTGGAAGAGCTGCTGAAGCACAACCAGCGCTGGGCTGAGTTCGGGAAAATTATCTACGAAGAAGTGATTAAGTATAATGAACAGAAAGTGAAAGATCTGGTCAGTCTCACCGCCAGGGAACGTTATTTCAAACTGATTGATAAGTTCCCGGATATTGTTCAGCATGTACCACTGCAATACATCGCTTCTTTCATTGGCATTAAACCGGAATCTCTGAGCCGTATCCGCCGCGAAATAATTTCCTAACATAGGTCAAGTGGATTGTTCTCCTGTTGATCCACCTTTGTGTGATCACAAACGGATCAATATGAAAGTCAATTCACTGAACAACGTAAAAGGAAAAACCGCATTTATAACCGGGGCCTCCTCCGGCATCGGAGAAGCATTTGCATGGAAGCTGGCCGCCGCCGGCTGCCACCTGGTACTCACTGCCCGCTCCGGCGATAAGCTACAACAAACAGCAGCAGCCATCCGGGAGCAACATAAAGTGCAGGTGCATTATTATACTGCCGACCTCACCCAACGCGATGCTCCAAAGTATTTGTATGAACAGGTGCAACAGGATAAACTTCGTATAGACCTGCTCGTTAATAATGCCGGCTTTGGCAAATGGGCGCATTTCCTGGATGAAACAGCCCCCGTATATACCGATATGATACAGGTCAATATCGATGCAGTCGTACAGTTGACTCATTTGTTTTTGCCTGCCATGCTGGAACGCGGTACTGGCGGCATTATTAATGTAGCATCTACCGGGGCATTTCAACCTTGTCCTTACATTGCGGTATACTGTGCTACCAAGGCATTTGTACTGAGCTTTTCAGAAGCATTGTATGGCGAGTATAAAGACAGGGGGATCACAGTAACTGCCGTATGCCCGGGTAATACACAAACGGCATTTTTTGCAGTAGCCAATGCCAACACGCAGGGAATGCCTTTTGATACGCCGGCGCGCGTAGCAGAAGATGGGCTGAAGGCGTTGTTGAAAGGAAAAACGTATAATGTAGTGGGCTTCTCTAATTATCTGCAGTCTTTATCCGCCCGGTTCTTTCCCCGAAGGATGGTGATAGGCATTGTAAAAGGGATGTTTGCAAAGCGGGTACCTGCCCTTTAACTAATCTTCCATCTGCGCCGAAAACGCGTTCCCCGAATTATCTTATATTTATAGTAATCAAAATAATCTCCGATGGCAAAACAAATGTCTATCATTCCCTTTACGGGAAAACTCGGTCCTCTCATTGGGTATAAACGCAATGGCAACTACTTTCTGCGTAGCATGCCTGAAAGCGTGCAGCAAACGGCTGCTACCTGCCGCGCATCCCGGCGCTTTGGCATCGCCAGCAGGAAAGGCGCTTTTATCCGTCATGCCTTCTATGGCCACCTGGATATCCATTGTGATGGCGGCCACATCAATCGGCTGAACAAGCTGCTCATTGCTGCCGGCGATCATCATGCGGCCCTGACAGGCTTCCGCTTCAATCAGCATACCGGAATAGATCGTTTTTTTGCAGTGGCTCCCCGGCTTCTGAGTAACGGAATATTAAATATTCCCGCACAAACCATCATCGGGTATAAAGGCATTACTGCCATGGAAGTAAAAGTGATCGCAACGCGTATTGATTTTACATCACGCCAGGTGGCGGGTAGCGAAACGGTTACGCTCATGATAGACCCAGATACCACTTTCCAGGAAACAAATGTTTCGCTGGATGTACCCGGGCAGGGCTCACTGGTAGTGGTTTTCCAGGTAAGAGCCATGTACAAAGACGGCCCATCCGGCAACAGAAAATATATGGCCGCAGACATTATTGCGGTGGCAGCGCCACAAGTACCCAGATATGCTCATAAACGTACGTACCCAAAGCGGACGAAATTGCTTCCCAACCTTACCTATACACACGCATATCCAGCTATCATTCAACTGGAATAAAGCCATCTTGCCTCCTGGAGATATTTTGATGAATAAACCCCTTATACCTGCTTTCTTTCAATAGTATATTTCCTTCCGCAACTACAGCCTGGCACTGAAGCAGCGCTGCTATGGCCACTTCTCACCTCCATCCATTTGCTGATGCAGTTTCATCCCGGTTATACATCCGGACCTCATCCCCGCATCAAGTCCACCTCTACTGCGGGGCAACTATAGGTACTTAGCGGGTGCTAAGCATTGCCTGGACGGAATCTACATAATGAAAACGTAATGCTGACCTTAAAATTTACACTATCCCCAAGCTTTCAACTTGATCCGGTCGTTGGCAGCCTTTGGTGTAGTTTTCTGAAAAAATCATTTTAAAAATGATATTTTTAAAGGAACTGAGAACCAATATTGCTTTTCTGATGCGTTCCACTATAACCCGGCTGCTGATTATTTCCACWTTATCGATGGCCTGTACTTCCCGCAACAATGCACATCGTACCTGGCAGGTATATGGTGGCAGTAAGGAGAATATCCACTACAGCGCCTTAACAGCACTCGATACCAGCAACGTATCTCAGCTGAAAGTAGCCTGGGCCTATCATACCGGTGATGCCGAAGAAATGTCGCAGATACAGGTAAATCCGGTAGTAGTGGGAGATATGCTTTATGGGGTTTCTCCCAAACTCAAATTATTTGCCGTTAATGCCGCTACCGGTAAAGCTGCCTGGGTATTTGATCCGGTGAACCTTTCGGGAGAAGTAAAAGGCAAAGGCTATTTCCAGTTCAACGCCTGCCGTGGCGTTACTTATTATGAAAGTGGTGCTGACCGGCGCATATTTTATACTGCCGGCGCAAAGCTATATTGTATCCATGCGGGCAACGGACAGCCCATTACTTCTTTTGGTGACAGCGGGTATGTAGACCTGCATCATGATATGGGGCGTAACATGGACGAGCTGTATATTACTTCTACTACACCCGGAATTATCTATCAGGACCTGATTATAGTAGGCACCCGTGTAGCTGAAGAGGCTGGCGGCGCGCCCGGTTATATCAGGGCATATGACGTCCGCACCGGCAAACTGAAATGGATCTTTCATACTATTCCGCAGCCCGGTGAAGCCGGTTACGAATCCTGGGAAGACAAAGACGCATGGCAGCATACCGGCGGCGCCAACGCCTGGGCAGGGTTTAGTCTGGATGAAGAGAAAGGGATTGTCTTTGCCCCGATAGGATCTGCCTCCTACGATTTTTATGGCGGCCGGCGTAAAGGCAATGACCTTTTTGCCAATTGTGTGCTGGCACTGGATGCGGCAACCGGCAAGCGGATCTGGCATTTTCAAACCGTGCATCACGATGTATGGGACCGAGATTTGCCTACTGCTCCTATGTTGGTAACCATAAAGAAAGACGGCCGGAAAATAGACGCCGTAGTACAGGTGACTAAAACAGGATTCATTTTTTTACTGGATAAGAACACCGGGCAACCATTGTATCCTGTGGTAGAAACCCCGGTGCCGGCAGATACTGCATTGCCCGGAGAACAGCTATCGGCCACGCAACCCATTCCTTCTTTTTTTAAACCTTTTGTAAGACAGGCATTGCTGGAGCAGGACCTGAACAAAATAGTGCCGGATAGTTCCTACCAGGATATCAGGGCAAGACTGGCTACTTACAAAACCGGTCATCTTTTTAATCCGCCTTCCAGACAAGGCACCGTGATTTTTCCGGGCTTTGACGGCGGCGCAGAATGGGGCGGCCCCGCAGTAGACCCTGAAACAGGTATCCTTTATGTAAATGCCAGCGAAATGCCCTGGATACTTACCATGGTGGATGCAAAAGATCAGCATACGGCAGCAAAAGAAACACAGCTGCAGGCAGGGCAACGATTGTATACCATCTATTGCATGGCCTGTCATGGACCGGAGCGCAAAGGCAGCAGCACTTTCCCTTCTCTCGTAAATATCCGGCAGAAGTATAATGAACCGGCCTTTACCCAACTGGTAGATGCCGGCAGAAGAATGATGCCCGCTTTCAAACAGTTGGACAGCACCGAGAAAAAAGCACTGGCAGCCTTTATCCTGGATTTAAGAGAAATACAACAATCACCGTTTGTAGCCTTGCGGAAGAACGTAGATGCCTATACGAATTTACCTTACCGGGCCACCGGGTATAATAAATTTTTAACGAAAGATGGCTATCCTGCTGTAGCGCCGCCATGGGGAACACTGAGCGCCATTGACCTGAACACCGGACAACTGCTATGGAAAGATACCCTGGGCGATTACCCGGAACTCAAAGCCAGAGGCATTCACAGCGGCACTGAAAATTATGGAGGCCCGGTTGTTACTGCCGGCGGTTTACTCTTTATTGCTGCTACGGCAGACAGTAAGTTCAGGGCCTTTAATAAAAGAACCGGACAACTGCTATGGGAAACGACCTTGCCCGCCTGTGGCTTTGCCACGCCGGCCATCTATGAAGTAGCAGGGAAACAATATGTGGTAATTTCCTGTGGTGGTGGTAAGCTAGGAAAAAAGTCAGGGGACACCTATCTTGCTTTTTCTTTGTAACATACGTATCCGTCAACATTTAAAATATCTTTTACTATGAGTATTTCAAGAAGAAATTTTCTGATGAAAGGAACCCTGGCACTGGCCGGCACTGCACTGATGCCAAAAGGATTGTTGGCAGCAAGTGGGGCTAAACCGGTATTAGGCATCCAGTTATATTCTATCCGTGATGATATGAAAAAAGATCCGGCCGGCACACTGAAACAGTTGTCTGCCATGGGTTATAAGTATGTAGAGCATGCAGGGTATAACAAACGGAAGTTTTATGGTTATAATGCCACAGATTTCAAGAAAATGTTGGGCGACCTGGGCCTATTAATGCCCAGCGGACATACCGTGATGGGAAAACAACATTGGGATGCTACCAAAAATGATTTTACAGATGAATGGAAATATACGGTGGAAGATGCCGCTATCCTTGGACAGCAATTTGTGATCAGCCCATGGCTGGACGAAAGCCTGCGTAAAAACTACGATGACTTTAAAGCCTACATGGACGTATTCAATAAAAGCGGGGAGCTGTGTAAAAAGTCAGGTATGAAATTCGGCTATCATAACCACGATTTTGAATTCAGTCAGCAGTTGAACGGACAGAAAATTTTCGACCTGATCCTGCAAAACACAGATCCTTCCCTGGTGGCCCAGCAGTTGGATATCGGTAATATGTATCATGCAGGTGGTGTGGCATTGGATATCATTAAGCAATACCCCGGCCGTTTTGAGCTGATGCATGTAAAAGATGAAATCAAAACCACGAAAGGGGAAATGGGCAGCAATTATGAAAGCACTGTGTTGGGCAAAGGAATTATACCCGTGAAAGAAGTGATTGATCTGGGTAAGAAGTCCGGAGGCACCCGCTATTTTATTATTGAACAGGAATCTTACCAGGGACAGACTCCATTGAATGCTGTACGTGATGATCTGCAGGTGATGAAGAAATGGGGATATTAATTTAATCGTTCCGGGCAGCATGATAGGTTTGCTGGTGTATAGCAGAATATTGAAAACTGATTCGCAAAAATGATGTCAGCAAGGTATGGGACCTTGTAAGGGGAAAACCAGGTTATCATGTTTTCCATGATAATATATTATGTCCGCTCAATTTGCGCGAACTTGCGAAACGATTGTTACTATTTTAACTACAGTGAAAAAAGTATCCTACTTATGACGAGGAAAATAATCTGGGGAATGGCCTTATTCTCCTTGTTGGTCAGCGTATGTGCAGCACAGGCGCAGCGTGCTTTTAAAACCTGGATACCGGCTGCGGATAACAGCGTTTATGCATTGGAAGGACAGGGCTGGAAGGATGGGTTGAATCATTATTACGACCGGTTACCACAGCGCGCAGAAGATAAGGTGCGGAAGGCTGTCTGGAATTTATCACTTAATAGTGCCGGGCTTAGTCTGCGGTTCAGAACAGATGCAGATGAGATCGTCATTAAATATACCGTCACCAGTGTATTGAACATGCCGCATATGCCATCTACCGGTGTAAGCGGTGTGGATATGTATGCAAAAAGTATTGATGGGCAATGGATGTTTTGTGCCGGAAACTATAGTTTCGGGGATACCATTGTTTATCGGTTTACCAATCTGAAAAAGCAGGACCATCATGTGAAGAATGTAGACTATACGCTGTACCTGCCGCTCTATAATTCTGTAAAATGGTTATCTGTAGCAGTACCGGAGGAAAGTGTATTTACACCTATACCGGTGCGTAAGGAAGCACCTATTGTAGTGTATGGTACTTCTATTGCCCAGGGAGGCTGTGCTTCCCGCCCGGGAATGGCATGGACCAATATCCTGGAGCGCAAACTGGACAGACCGGTGATCAATCTTGGGTTTTCCGGTAATGGGCGTTTGGAAAAAGAAGTGGTACAGTTCCTGGCAGAAATCGATGCGGGCATGTATGTACTGGATTGTTTGCCTAATCTGACAACAGCAGATATTACCGAAGCGGAACTGAAAAAACGTATTACCGAAACCGTTAGGGAACTGCAACGCAGGCGGCCGGGTATTCCCATCTTATTGACGGCCCACGACGGATATAGTAATGATTCCACCAATACGAAAAGCAGGGAAGAATATGCGCGTGTGAATGTGACCTTGCAGGCAGTGGTGGACTCCATGTTAAAAGCCGGTGTTGAAAATATCAGCCTGCTGACAAAAGAAGAAATAGGGCAGGATCTGGAAAGTATGGTGGATGGGGTACATCCCAGTGATCTGGGGATGATGAATTACGCCAATGCCTATACGAAAAAGATCAAAAGTATTTTAAAGGAGCAAACGGGCAACAGCGTTACCACTACACCTGTTACACAACGCCGTGATGCCAGTACCTACGACTGGGAAACCAGGCACAATGAAGTACTGGCGTATAATAAAACGCACCGGTCCAGGGTGGTATTTATGGGTAATTCCATTACGCATTTCTGGGGAGGTAAACCAGTGGGCTCTGTGATCAGGGGCAGTAGTTCCTGGGATAAATACTTTGAACCAAAACATGCGGTGAACATGGGTTTTGGCTGGGACCGGGTAGAAAATGTATTGTGGCGGGTACAGCATGGAGAACTGGATGGCATTTCCCCTGCCTATCTGGTGTTAATGATAGGCACCAATAACCTGCAATTGAATACGGATGAGGAGATTGTGAGTGGGTTAAAGAACCTGTTGCAGGTGATACAGGCGAAGCAACCGGCTACGCAGATTATATTGATGGGCATTTTACCACGAAGGAATATGGAAAGCAGGGTAGCGGGGATTAACCAGTTAATAGCCCGTATTCCGGATAATAAGAAAATACAGTTCCTCGATGCCGGGGAATTATTTCTGCAGGCAGACGGGAAAATTCAGGAAGGGCTTTTTTCGGATGGCCTGCATCCGAACGAGGAGGGCTATGAAAAACTGGGGGCAATGATTAATAAGTACCTGAAGATTTAGCAGAAGTTGTATGATATTCGAAGAAGGGCAACGCTAATGCGTTGCCCTTCTTTTTACTACCAACCGTTTATAGCCTGTAACAGCGACCTTTTATCTGTCACCGGAACATCTTGCTGCAGATGCCAGATCATGATTCCCGCTGCTCCATTTGCTTTGGCAAAATCTGTTTTCTTTTCTATTGTAGGTATGCCATTGTAATAAATCGTTCCTTTATTTTTCACTACTACCGAATCACTTTTTTCAGCGCCGGCATATTGCTGAACGATGTCACTGTAAGTGAAGGTGCTGCCTGCCTCAGTAGCTGGAAAGCCGGGACCAAACGCATATCCGTAAAAGGGAACCCCGATGTATAATTTGCTGGCAGGAATACCCCTGGAGCGGTAAAAGGCAAAGTCGCCGGTCGCTTTTTCGTAACTGGCATGTGGCCCGGGTGCATTGGAGTTCCACCAGCCGGTTTCATCGTACGACATGATGTTGATATAATCAAATTGCTGAAGCGTGGCGGCAGACATAAAATCCGCGGTGCTGCTCCAGCGTACCTGTGCAGAAGTGATGAGTTTATTTTTCTGATGCAGGGCTATCTGCAGTTCCTTTACAAAGGCTGCATAACGGGCGGTATCACGCGTAATCAAGCCGTTTTCCAGGTCTACGTCTACACCATCAAAGTCCGCCGTGACAGCCAGTTGCACGATGGCCGCAATAAATGCGGCCCTGTTGGCAGCAGACAAAAGTGGCTCAAACGATGCCGGCGGATTGCCGCCGCCGATAGCAAAAAATACCCTTACTTTTTGCTGGTGTGCCTTGCTGGTAACCTGTTGCAGTGCAGCAATAGCATGATTGCTGAAGCTGCCGGCTGCATCCGGATTAACGAAAGCGAGATTGATGTCCGTTACTTTAGTCAGGTCTATGCTACTCAGGTCACCGGCCCAGTTATTGCCCGGGCTGAAGAAATATCCAAGTACCCTGAGAGGAGGGGTTTTCGTGTCAGGTTCTTTAGCTGGCCGGTTTTTGGCGCAGGCTACGGTAAAAAGCAGGATAACGGAGAAAGATGTCAATAGTTGCTTCATGGTTTCAAAAGTTTAATTGTGTAGATATTAAAAGCCCCATATTGTTGCAATACAATATGGGGCTTTTAAGGTTGTCAGTTTTATTGTTTATCCCACCATACTGGTGTCATCCAGTCGTTTTTACCACCAATACGTTTCAGCGCATCCTGGTAGTTGGCGGTGTTGTTATAGGCTTCAGTGCCAGGGTAGAACAGGCGCTTAAAAGGCTTCTTACCCGTTTCTGATTCACTGCCTACATCCTGGATATCTGCCAGCACCGGGAAGCCGCTTCTGCGTTGATTGGCAAAAGCTTCGTAGCCGTTGGGAAACAGCGCTACCCATTTCTGCATATTAATTTGTTTCAGCGCACTGTCTGGTAGGAGGGGATGTGCGGCTACAAAATCGTCTACCAGTTGTCCGTTGATAGGTGTCATGCCCGGATACATTTCCAGTTGTTTCATGGCAGCACGTATGCCCAGTTGGTAGTGGGTGTTGGCATTATCGCCGGTCCAGGTTCTGGCGGCCGCTTCTGCGAGCAGCAGTTCTACTTCTGCATATCCCATATGCAGGAAGGACGCCTGGAACTGGTAGAAAGGCGTATTGATTTTACAGAATTTATTACCATGGGGAATTACGGTACCATTACCAGCAGTAAAGTCACCCCAGTTATCCCACCAGTACAAACCAGGGGCAAGTGTGATATAGTTGGTTAAGGCAGTAATATCTTTCCCACTGGCATCTTTGTTAATAAAAATAGCTGACAGTCTGGGGTCATTTTCTGTTTTCAGATAGTTAACAAACGTGCTGCACCC
This sequence comes from Chitinophaga sp. 01L420, assembly GCF_056399985.1. NCBI lineage: Bacteria > Pseudomonadati > Bacteroidota > Chitinophagia > Chitinophagales > Chitinophagaceae > Chitinophaga > Chitinophaga sp. 01L420. Next base: position 27,794 of record NZ_JBFTSK010000016.1, on the reverse strand, counting down.
TAAAGTGTAATTATACGTCTGATCTTCCTGCAAGGCTTGTGATAGGCCATTACCGCGCAGATCCGGGAAGTTGAAATTTTCATGGATGACTTTAAAATTGTCGTCATTGCTGGTCATCACTCCTGCAGCGATGGCTGCTTTTACCTCTTTGGCTGCAGTGGCGGGATCAATTTTAGATAACCGCATTCCCAGTCGCAGGCGAAGGGAGTTGCCGAGTTTTTTCCATTTATCAATAGATCCCTGGAATACGATATCATTACCAATAGGGGCTTTGGATGCGTCAAACTGTTTGTTGGCAGCAGTCAGCTCCTCGAAAAAGTCGGTGTAAATTTCCTGTTGCGTATTGTAAACAGGAGTGTATAACTTCTCGTAGTAAGCCATGCCGGCCTGCTTGTAAGGTACATCACCATAGCAGTCTGTGAGTACGGAGAAGATGTATACTTTGAGGATGCGGCCTGCTGCAACATAATTTACCAGGGAAGCATCATCTTTACAGCGGGTAATCATATCTGCCAGTTGTTTGATGCTTTTGCCGTAGAAAATTTCCCAGGGCCGTTCATTGTAAAAATCATCCCGGATATATTTGCTGCCCGTACGCATACCCCAGCTGCCGCCAATATATTGTACCCTTGGCATAAACAGGTAGAGGTTAGGATAACCGGTTTCACGGCCGCCGTTGAGATAATAGGCGGCAGCTGCCAGTTGTTGCCCCGGATCTATATTATTGCCTTTGGTGGGGTCGGTATTGATGGAATCAAAATCTTTGGTACAACTTCCCAGCACGAGGGCAGTAAAGAAAACCAGTAAAAGAGTATAGCTATTGCGTTTCATCTGTAGTGATTTAGAATTTTGCATAAACATTGATACCATAAGATCTCCGTGTAGGCAGTGAGCCATATTCAAATCCCTGTCCGTTGCTGTTGTTGTAGCTGCTTTCCGGATCTACGTTAGGTATATGTTTGCTGATGGTAAAAAGGTTCCTGGCTACCAGTGATACAGATAAGTCCCGGAGAACACCATTGCCCAGTATAGATTTAGGGAAGTTATAATCGATATTCAGTTGCCTGATTTTTACAAAGGAAGCATCATAAATAAATGGTTCCGGAATGTTGTCAGTAACACGTTGCCAGTAGGTCTGTGGATTTACAAATGCATCTACACTCTTGTATTTGGGTTTATTATCAGCGTCTACACCGTCCTGTTTTACTCCTTTAATAGGCAGGCCATTGGTGGGCGTCCACTCAGCGGGTGTTTTACCTGCAGCCAGTCTGGCGGCTTCAGACATCGCCCAGCCTTCGCGTCCTTCCAGCGTACCTTTTTGTCTGCCGTTAGCATACGCCAGCAGGTTGGTCATGGAATAGATGCTGCCACCCTGTTTGATATCGAGTAAAATGTTGAGTGAAATATTTTTCCAGGTAAAGCGGTTGGTGATACCACCGATCCAGTCATACTGACCATTGCCCAGCTTTGCATCGGTAGGGTCGTACTGCGGCAGGTTGTTGGCATCCAGCAGTAATTGTCCGGATGGATCGCGGAGGAATTGGCGGCCCACGATAATACCATATTCTTCTCCTTCCTTAGCCACGATGGAAGCATTGGCCCAACGGGCGGCTGCGAGGGTATAGTAACCGGATACGAGTGGACTCAGTGCCAGGATTTTATTCCGGTTGCGGGCAAAGTTCATGTTAACATCCCAGTTGAAGTTTTTGGATACAATCGGTTTTACCAGCAACGTCGCTTCAATACCTCTGTTGCGGATGTTACCGGAGTTGATCACGGCGTTGGGATAACCGCTGGTAGAGGAAATGGGCGCATTCAGGATCTGGTTGCGGGTGTTGGACTGATACCAGGTGACATCCATGTTCACACGGTTATTCAGGAAAATGAGGTTGATACCTGCTTCATACGATTTGCTGATGCTGGGTTTCAGGTCCTTAAAAGGTACTTTGTCTACCGCCACACCACCAATCGCATAGCCGCCTACCAGTGGGATATCCGGGTTGCTGCCGTAGGTGAGCTTCAGCTGATACGGATCAATGGCATCTGTGCCTGTTTGTGCCACAGAGAAGCGCAGTTTGCCGAAGTTCAGCAGATTGTTTTTAGGCAGCAGCTCTGAAAAGACAAAGCTGGTAGATACCGATGGATAGAAGAAGGAGTTGTTGTTGGCAGCGAGTGTGGATGACCAGTCATTTCTGCCGGTAAGATCCAGGTACAGGTAGTTCTCGTATGCCAGGTTGATGGCGCCGTAAGTGGAGTTGATTCGTTTACGGTTAATCAGTTCATTACTGATTTTGGTCTGGAAGTTATTAATGCTTTGCACGCCTTTTACGCTGATATCACGACCGGAAGTATTCAGCACATTTTCACGAAAATCCATGCGGTTGGTACCCAGGTTAGCGCCGATCCAGAACTTGCGTACCTGTTTGCCGTAGTTGAGGAGCAATTCGGTATTGGTTTCCTGGAATACGCGGTCTTTCATAGTAATGGCGCCGGTAGCATTAAAAGGGGTAGAGAACTCCATGAATTCGCGGAAGCCAAAGCGGGAGTAATCGGTACCTGTGCGGGCCTGTATAGAGAGGGTAGGCAGCAGTTGGTATTTCAGTTGTACGAAACCGTTAAGCCGGTCCTGTTTACTGTTATTGGGCTGTTCGTTAATAGCCCAGTACGGATTTACCTGGTAGTTGTTGTTGTTCCAGTTAATGTAGTTACCGGTAACGGGATCTTTATATGTTTTCAGCCAGTTGATATCTATGTTGGGAGCGATGCCACTCAGTACGTACCCGATATTGTTAGGATTGTCGGAGAGGGCAGGGCGGTTGTCGACGTTTTCATTTACGTAGGCGAGTTTGGCGTCTATGCTGAATTTGCTGGTGAGCTGTGAGGTGCCGCGTAATGCGAAGTTATGACGTTGTAATCCGCTGTTGGGCACAATGTCCGTGTTCCGGATATTGGTATAGGTGAAGCGCAGTTGTGTGTTTTCTCCACCGGAAGAAATGGCCACGGAGTTAGTCAGTGTTAAACCTTCCCGGAAGAAATGCTGGATGGCATTCTGCGCTTTAACATAAGGTTGTTTGGTACCATTCCAGATCCATACCATGCTGTCGACATTGAATTTAGGGCCCCAGCTGGCCTGTGAGTTGCCTCTGGCGGCATCCACATCTCTGGGCAATATACCATCCCTGCCGCTGCCGTAATCTTCCTGGAAATCGTAGCTGCTGTTTAATCTTTCTAATACAGCATTGGACGTAAGTTCCAGTTCCAGGCCTTTGCGGCTGCCTTTTTTGGTGGTGATGAGGATCACGCCGTTGGCAGCGCGACTGCCGTACAACGCGGTGGCAGCGCCTCCTTTCAGCACAGAGATGGTGGCTACTTCATCAGGGTTGATGATAGAAGAACCATCTCCCAGATCATATCCTCCAAATTTATCTGCCTGGCCGGGAGAAGAGTTATTGGCAGGAATCCCATCAATAACATACAGGGGTTGGTTGTCGCCGCCGATTACTTTCACACCGCGCAGTGTTACTTTGACAGAACCGCCTACACCACTGTTGGTGGTGCTGACATCAAGACCGGCTACCCTGCCGCTCAAAGACTGTATAGCGTTGGTTTGGCGGGCAGTAGTAAGGTCGCTGCCTTTTACATCTGTAAAAGCATAGCCTAAGGAGCGTTGTTGTCTGCCTATACCGAGTGCGGTTACCACTACCGCATTCATTTCAATAATTTTCTGCGGAGCAGTGCTGTCGGCCACGGGGGCTACAGGGCCGGCGGTTTGTTTAATGATGATTTGTGTGCCGATGGCTTTAATGGTGAATTGTGATGCCGGGAACAGTATCTGCAGCAGGCTGCTGATCGTGGCATTTTGCTGGTGGATGGTGAACTTATTTTTATTGGCGACTACCTGGTTGGGGTAGGCAAATAGTACACCAGCCTGTTTCTCTATCAGCGACAGAATTTCAGGAGCGGGTTTGTCTGTGATATCTACAGAAACCCTTTTGGTCAGTGCGCTGGCCTTGTCCTGCCCTTTGCCACTCAGTGCGGAGCAGATCATTATGATGATCAGTGAAATACAGGGGACGAGTTTCATTGAGTTTTTTTTGAAATTTTAGTGATACTACAGCATTGATTTGCGGGCATACTCCTTCCTGCCGGACCAGCTGAATCCAAAAGGTGAAGTACAGGCAATGCAATGCCAGGCAGCTTTTACTGCGTGTTAAAATGTTACAATTGTTGCGAATTGCGTTTTAGATCCTGGTTTTAAACTTTCAACTTTCTAAATGTGACTGCTTTTATTTATGTTGAAATACGTATGCCGTATCTGCGGTTTTAATGGTGGTAAGATCGAGCATTTCCGATAGCACCAATAGTGCTTCGCTCAATGGTACGTTGTTGAAACGAACGGTGATCTTACTTTTTAGTATATCCTTATCTGTTATCCTAAGGTTCACATGATAATAGGAGGCAACAGTTTGCATGACCAATGCTACTTCCTGGTCGCTGAAAGAAAGGTCATGATTACCCCAGCCACAACGCCAGGCATAATTGCCACCGGCTTTTTTTACGGTACCATGGTCGTTGTCTACAATGGCAAGATTGCCGGCGGTTAATGTAACGGGTAGTCCTTCTTTTGAAGTAACGCTTACTTTGCCGTCCCATACCGCTACATCGCTGTAATTACCGGCTGTTTTTACGTTAAAGGAAGTGCCTAATACCAGTATCGTGGCATTGGGGACCTGTATGCTGAAACGTTGCTGTTCATCTCTGGCGATTTTAAAGAAGGCTTCTCCTTTTATCATCTTTACTTCCCTGCTGCGGTAACTCAGCTCTGTGCCAGCTTTGAGGGCGATGGCAGAGCCATCGGGGAGGAGCAGACTATCGGTATCATTGCCTTTCGCTACATAGGTAGTCCAGGTGTCTGCCGGTACTTTAAAGTAACGGTAGCCGGTGAAAATCATGATGGGGAGCATCACGGCCGCGGCCCACCACCATTTTTTACTGATGGAAACTACTTTGCCGGTAGCTGCTGTGGCAGGAATAGCCAACTGACTGGCCAGCAATTCCCAGCCTGCGGCTTGGTCAAAGGCAGCTGGAGGCAAATGACGGCTGGTTTCCCATACCTGTTTGATATCGTGGAACAGTTGCAGGCGATCTTCTCCGGCGTCCAGCCATTGCTGAAAAGCATGTGCTTTGGCGGTATTATCCGGGTCCGACAGATAATCAATGACGATATTGTTTAGCTCATTTTCCATATGCGTATACTATAATGACATTTCAGGAAGGATAAACTTTGATGCTAATCTGAACTTTTTTTTCCGGGCAGTAAATGACGGAGTGTTTTGAGTGCGGTAGACAGCTGGAAATACACGGTATTCAGGGTAATACCCAGCTTCTCGGCTATTTCTGCCGGTTCAAGCTGACGTATACGGCTAAGGATAAATATTTCCCGGCAGCGGGGAGGCAGGGATTGCAGGTGCTGTAATATTTCCTGCTGAAAGAGTATATAATCTGCTGTTTCGTAAAAAGAGGTCTGGTCTGACTGGAATTGCAATACTTCTTCCCCTACCTGTCTTTTCCGTTTCTTTAATTCATTGATCGCCTGATTGGTAATGGCACGGTAGAGGTAATGCCGGATATGACCAGTGATAATAGTTTGCGCGCCCTTTTCCCATAAATAGACGAAAAGGTTATGCACCATATCTTTAGCCAGGCTGTTATCTTTTACCCAGCGATATGCTAACAGGTATAATTCTTCGCTGTAGGTATTATATAATTGCCGGAAAATGGGTACATCCTGGTTGTGCAGCGCTTCGGTTATTTCTGCGCTTGTAAATGGGAATGCGTCCTTTGTCATTTATAAATTAAAAGCATAGCGATAAAACGGCAATAATGTAAGTATACGAAAAAATTAATTTCTGTTATGAAGAAATATTAATAAGTACTTTCATTACCAGGGCCGTTATCTTACCGCCGCTAACCGGGTTGGTGAGCGGAATGCTTATTCATCCGGGCTGAGATAGTCTTTTCCTTCGAGCCAGTTTTTGAATTCAGTAACCCTTTCACGGCTAATAATAACATCAGTATCAACATCGGGAGCTAATTGAAGAATTAATCTGCTATTGTAGTAGGTGGTTATTTTTTTGATGGCATCTATATGAATAATAAACTGCCGGTTAATGCGGAAGAACTGATTTCTGTCCAGCAGCTTCTCTATCTGATCCAGCGAATAATCCAGTGGTACCCGCTGATTAGTGGACGTAGTGGCCCAGGTAGTCCCTTTGGCAAATTGCAGCCAGGCGATATCTCTGGCCTTTACATAGATCAGCTGATTGTTGATCCTGCCAATAAAACGGGTACTGTCACGGCGCAGGAACTCTTCTGCAATCCGGCTGATATCTATCGTATAATTGTTGGCAGGCCTGAACTGTTCATACTTTTTCAGGGCATTGCGTAATTCTTCCAGGTCAATCGGCTTCATTAAGTAATCGATGCTGTTTACCTTGAAAGCCTGCAGGGCAAAGCCATCGTAGGCAGTGGTGAAAATAATCGGTGTCCGGACTTTTGTTTTGTTGAATAGTTCAAAACAGTTGCCGTCAGATAACTGTATATCCATCAGCATCAGGTCTACCGGCTGTTTTTGCTCCAGCCATTTAAGCCCTTCGGCTACGGATTCAATAACAGCGGCTATTTCAATGTCTGCATTACACTTATGCAATAACTGTGTAAGCCGCTCGGCATTATGCATTTCATCTTCAAAAATTGCTATTCTCATGAGGACGTGATAATGGGTAGTTTTACAATAAACATATCTTCCGTCTGACAAATTTCGATGTTGCTGTTGCTGATCAATGCATATCGTTTCTGTATGTTTTCCAGGCCAATGCCGGAGGATATTTCCGGGTTGGCTTTTAATCTTACGTGATTGGAAACGGTCAGGAAATTACCCTCACTTTTAATGGTGATCAGTAACGGATCTTGTGCAGAAAACCGATTGTGTTTGATCGCATTTTCTATCAGCATCTGCAAAGTCACCGGCGGTATCATGCCTTTTGTTTTGACTTTTTCAGATATGTCGGTGATGAATTGAATACTTTGCTGGTGGCGGATGCGGATCAGGAAAAGATATGCATCCAGGAAGTCCAGTTCTGTTTGTACGGGTACCAGGTTTTCAAATTTCTTATCAAGTATATACCGGTAGGTCTTTGCCAGCTGAGTAATATAATCGGCGGAGAGATCCGGGCTTTTATACACCAGGTTTGTCAGCACACTTAAAGAATTAAAAAAGAAATGCGGATCTATCTGGTTCCTCAGCGCATCATAGCGGGCCTGAATATTTTCGCGCATTAGTCTTTCTGTTTGCAACTGGTATTCTTTCCATTCAGAATAATAAAAGATGATCCCGTTAAATGCCAGTATCAGCAGGTAAAACATGAAGATACCGAAGTTGACGTCATAACTAAATCCGAGGAAACTTTCCCAGGCTTCATAACGATGAAACAACAGTGCATCGGCTGCGCCATAGCAAAAACTAAACAGGAAGGCCATCAACAGGCCATATATCACCAGGCTGCTGCACAGGATGACCAGCCGGGTGGAAGTGTTTTTGTGAATCGTTTTTTTCTCTATGGTCCGGGCCAGCCAGGAAGCACCCTCCCAGGCGAGCAGGCCAAATACCACATAGATCACGCTGAACATCTGTCCGCGGAAATCCAGCATCCGCAAGCGGGTGGTGAAAGTATGGTCAAAGGATTTGAAAATGGTGCTGAACGTATACAGGATCAGTATCCTGGACAGGTACAGAAATACTTTGCTCGAAAACAATTTTTCATTCTCTTGAAAATTCATCTGGCGTTTGTATGTTACTAAATGTAGTTATTTTCCTTAAACCAGGTGAATGCACCGGAAACGGCGGCTTCTACCGGGGTATAATGCAGTTGTAATTCCCGTTCTGATTTTTTGCCGGTATAGTAATTATCCAGGCATAGCATATAGGCAGTGCTGTAATTTAGTTTTCCGGAGATACCCGGCAATGAGCCGATCATACCACCAATTTTCAACACGAACCTGGGGATAGGGATCAGGAGTTGCCGTTTCCCGGAGATCTTTTTTAGCAGCCGGAAAAATTCGCCGTAGCTGAGGTTTTGACCCGCCAGCAGGTAGCAGTCGCCCATTTTCCCTTTTTCGATGGCGTTGATGATGCCCCGGCACACATCCTTGATATGTACGAAGTTTTTTCCTCCCGGGGGATAAAACAGGAGCCGGTGTTTGAGTCCGTACAGGATCAGTTTACCAGAGCTGGGTTTCACATCATTGGGGCCAATCATGAAAGTGGGGTTCACCACGATGCCTGGTAGTTGCCTGGCAGCCACCTGTTCCAGCACATATTGCTGGGCGAGGTATTTACTGTTGATATAGCCGGAATTGGCGTTGAACAGGGTAAATCCGTTCAGCTCATTGCCGGGATGGTGTTTATCGCCGGGGCCAATGGTATTGGCGGTGCTTACATAAATGAACTTTTCTACTTTATGCGCCAGGCAGGCGGCCGTAATATGCTGGGTGGCGGTGAAGTTGGCCTTTTCGTATTCGGCAAAGGAAACGCCCCACTGTTCTGTAATACAGGCGGCATGGATCACAATGTCGCAGCCTTTCATCGCTTCGAGTACATGCTCGCTATTGTCGATATGCCCAAAGAACACATCACAGGGGATGTCTGCAATGCCTTTCAGGTTAGCGGAGGGTCTTACAATGATCCTGATATCATATCCCATCCTGTACAGCTCCCTGGTAAGATTGGAGCCGAGGAAGCCACTAGCGCCGGTGATCAGTACTTTTTTCATTTATATTTTTTAGACAGATAATGCAAATGGTATTTCTTTCTTTACCTCCCGCGACACGATCCTCATTTTCAGTGACAGGGGAAGCAGTTGCATGAGCACATGATTTATTTTGTTCATCAGCCCGGGGATAATCACCGGGCAGCCGGCGAGGGTGCCTTTCATGGCAATCCTGGCAATTTCCGGAGTCGGCAGCAGTCCCATTTTTCCTTTCCGTCCCTGGCTGATGATCCGGCGGGAAGTATGGGAGTTGGTCATAATAGGCCCGGGATATACTACACTTACCGACAGGTTGGTATTGGCCAGTTCTTCTTTCAGTCCGAGGAAGAAAGAAGAGATAAATGCTTTGGAGGCGGGATATACCGTTTTATAGGCGATGGGCGTAAAAGCGGCCATGCTGGCAATGTTCATAATATAACTCTGGGGATGCCTTAACAGGTGAGGAATCAGCAAATGAGTCAGCAGTACGGTGCTCCTCACATTGAGCATAATGATATCGTCTATCCGTTCCAGGGAGGTATGGGTAATGGAAGAAGTGCCGCCCACACCGGCGTTGTTAATGAGAAAATTAATAGCATATTTTTCCATGATAACCTGTAGTTGCTGTTTCAGTATGTCGCTGTCGGACAGATCGAATTCGAATACTTTAACGCTGACGGAATACTCCAGTTCCAGGTTGTCGGCGATAGACCGGAGGTTGCTGCCGGGCAAGGCAATGAGGATAATATTCATTCCCTTTCTGGCGCAATGGATGGCGAATTCTTTGCCAAGACCGGAACTGGCGCCGGTAATCAGTGTGTAGGTGATAGCTGACATAAACGTTTATTTTTCCAGCAGGCCTTTGAACTTGGTCATTGTCCTGAACAGGTTATCGTGAATAATCGGATCTGATACCCAGCGGGGAATTTTCTTGCTGCGGTCGGTGGTCACCATATAGGTGATCTTCATTTGCCCGCCTGCTGCTGGTTCCATGATCCATTTGCCTCTGGTGCCGGTGATCCGTGTGGTTTTATTATACAAGGGAAACCGGCTGTCTGACGTACTCTCGAAAATTACTTCTGCCGCCCTGCCGGCATCTGCCGGTTCGTGGTACTGGTATAAGAGGCAGGCGTCCTGGTCGTCCATCGGCCAGGGAATATCGTATTTTATATAGGTGATCCAGTGTTGGAGGTCGCCGGTGGCGGCCACTTTATAATCGCTGGCGTTGGTGTTCCATTCCATGCCACGGGCCTGGTTTTTGAAGAGGCCAATTACTGCAGGCACCCCGGTTTTTACCAGGAATACGGCTTTTATTTCCCTTACATTTTCACCACCAGCTCCCGGGATCCACCTTTCATACAGCGATATGGCATTGTCCTGCTTTACCAGTTTGAACTCACTGGTATCGCTGAATAAGGAACAGATACACATCACGCTGCTGATCAATAAAACAGGTAAGCTTTGCATACATAATGATTTATAGCAAAAGTGCGGCTTGATACGTTGGTGGCAAACGATTTTCCGCTGAGTTGTAGGATAAGACTATTGACCTGTAGAAATGCCGGTTTTATCATTAAAAGGGGGCCGTCCGCATTTTCAAAATGCCATCTTTTTTATATAACATTATGGAATACTGTGATGATCTGAATCATTGCTAAAAGCCTATATATATGAAAATGCGCATCCCCTTACTACTGCTCTGTGGTATCTTTGGTGTAATGAGTACCGCGGCGCAAACCAATGCCGAAAAGGCGCGTGAAAAAACGAACGAAGCCATAAAATTAATGGACAGTGGTAAGCCGGCAGAATCCCTTCCACTGTTGGAAGAAGCCCTGGAACTGGACGGGGATAATGTAGATATCCGCTATGAAAAGAGCTACGCCTTGTACCTGATGGAAGATTATAAAGGCGCCCGCGATATCCTGAAGAAGCTGACCAGGAAAAAGAACATTGGTCCCAATGTATACCAGATGCTGGGCAACACCTACGACAACCTGGGAGAACCCAAAAAAGCCATTGATGCTTATGAAGATGGGATCAAACTTTTTCCGGCAGCAGGTAATCTGTACGTGGAAAGAGGCGTGATGGAAATGAAGGTGAAGGAGTATGGCAAAGCATTGAATTTTTTTGAGAAAGGTATTGAAATGGCGCCTGCATTCCCTTCGAACTATTACCGGGCAGCAAAAATATTCTGTACATCTACACAGGAAGAAGTATGGGGCATGATATACGGGGAGATATTTATGAACCTGGAGCCTAATACGGCGCGTACAGCGGAAATCAGCAAGTTATTGTTTGATACTTATAAATCAGAGATCACTTTTCCAACAGATACCAGTGTGGCAGTGAGCTTCAGTAAAAATGCTGTTATTAATATCCGGTTTAATCCAAAGTCAGGGCCAGAGGGATTGGCGGAGGCACTGAAAAACATGAAAGTGCCTTTCGGTAACGCGGTGTACGAAACCACGCTTTCCATAGCGTTGGCAGGGGAGCGTAGTATTGACCTGGCTTCCCTCCATCGTATCCGTACCAATTTCCTGGAGGTGTATGAACAATTGGGGCATCAGAAGAAAACGCCGGTAGTACTCTTCGATTTTCAGCGGGAAGTGAAGGCTGCCGGCCACCTGGAAGCCTATAATTACTGGCTGCTGAGCGAAGGAGATAAAATCGCTTTTAATCATTGGGAACTGGCTAATAATGAAAAATGGGAAAGCTTTGTGGAGTGGTTTGGAGAGCATGCGATACACATTACGGAAGAGAATAAATTTAATATGGCAAAGTACTGAGCATATTTTATTATTTTGTCCGCCGGCCGCTTCAACGACCGGCGGACTTGTTTATAAACAGGTCTGTTTAAAAAACAGTGCAACATATGAAGCATCACGCATTAATGATCGTCCTCTTTTTTATGGCATCGTCGCTTGCCGCCCAAAACGTTTGCCCGGTAATACCCTTGCCGGTGAAGGCAACGCAGGGGACCGGCATATTTACCATCAGCAGCAAAACCACCATCCGGCTGGGAGATACTTCCCTGCGTTCGCTGGCGGGGTATCTGCAGGAGGAATTATTGCGCAGGTATCAACTCAAAGTATCCGTGAGTAATAGCAAAGGAGCCAGTTCCATTGTGTTGAAGAAAGAAAAAGGAGGTAGTAACGAAGATGCCTATACGCTTACGATGAACCCGGCATCAGCGGTAATAACGGCCACCAATCGCGAAGGTATATTTAATGGTATCATCTCCCTGTTACAACTCACTACAGCTACTGTACCGGGAAAGACACTGGCAGTTCCCTGCTGGAATATTTCCGATGCCCCGCAATATGGCTGGCGTGGTGTAATGCTGGATGAATCCCGGTTTTTCTTCGGCAAGGCGAAAGTAAAGTCGCTGCTCAACTGGATGGCGTTTTATAAATTAAATCGTTTTCACTGGCACCTGACCGATATGCCCGGCTGGAGACTGGAAATTAAAAAGTACCCGTTGCTGACAACAGTAGGAGGCATAGGCAATATTGTTGACCCTAAAGCCGCCGCAGCTTATTATACCCAGGATGATATCCGGGAAATAGTGGCCTATGCGCAGGCGCGTTGTATTGTCATTATCCCGGAAATAGATATGCCGGGACATGCGGGTGCCGCCAACAGGGCCTATCCTGCTTTTGATGGCGGCGGTACGGCTAAGTATCCACAGTTTACATTCAATCCGGGCAAAGAAAGCACTTATCAGTATTTATCAGACATACTAACGGAAACGGATCAACTTTTTCCTTCACAGATGATACACCTGGGAGGTGATGAAGTGACTTTCGGCAATGCAGGCTGGGATAAAGACAGTGGCGTGCTGCGTTTAAAGGAAGCGCATGGTTTGCAGAGCCGTAAGGAGGTAGAAGATTATTTCATTCAACGTATGGCCGACACCGTATTAAAGCTGCATAACAGGGTGCTTGCCTGGGATGAAATAGCCACCACCACCTTAAGGGCAGACAGCACTATCGTGTGCTGGTGGAGGCATGATAAACCGGAGAGCCTGGCACTGGCTTTACGAAAGGGATATTCAGTGGTAGTATGTCCGCGTTTACCTTTCTATTTTGATTTTGTGCAGGATAGCAGCCATAAAATTGGCCGGAGATGGAAAGATGGTGAGCTCAACAATCTGCAATCGGTATACGATTTCTCTATGGGGAAAATCCCGGCTACCGTTGGCCATGAATCGCTGATACTGGGGGTACAGGCCTGCCTGTGGACGGAGACCGTTCACAACAATAATCGCCTGGATTTCCTGTTATTTCCCCGTATTGCGGCGTTGGCAGAAACCGCATGGACTACTTCCGGTCAAAAGGATTTTAACGGCTTTAAAGCCCGGTTAAAGGCGCAGCAATCGCTATATGCAAAGGATAGTCTGTATTATTTTGATATCTTCTCTCCGGGCAGGCATATAGAGTCCGGACAGGGAAGAACAGATTATATTGACTAATGCCCATGGCAGCCCGTTAAAAGAGCAACATTCTTTGTAAATTTAGGTATGCGCTACGAAACTATTCCACCCCCACCTCATCTGGCACACATCATCCGCTTTTTCTGGATGATGGAAGGAGAGGCGGGGTATACCCATCATAACATGGCAGATGCCTGTGTGGAGATGTTATTTCATTATCGTGGACGTTTTGATGAAATAGAAAATAACGGGGAACGCAGTAGTTCTTACACCGCCGGTTTACATGGAGCCACCCATGTTTTGCGCCGCTACACCATTGACGCCGGCTTCAGTATATTCGGTGTGTATTTTTATCCGCAAGCTATTCCATTACTGTTTTCACTACCTGCGTCTGAACTCACCAATGTTGCTGTAGAACTGAGTTATCTGCTAAAGAGCGTAGGTATACAGCTGGAAGAAGAAATTATGGCTGCCAGCAATAACCGGGAACGTTGCAGTATCATCTGTCGCTTCACAGAACAGCGGCTGGCTGCCCGGCATACAATAGAACTGCCCGTCTTTTCTGCGATCCGGCATATCATCCATAACAAACCCGACACCAGCATCGCTGATCTCGCCCGGCAATATTATTTATCGGAGCGGCAATTTGAGCGGCAGTTTAAGCAATATGCAGGGTTATCTCCCAAGCTGTTTTCGCGGATCATTCGTTTTCAGGCGGCGGCTTCTTTCTATAAACGTGACGTGATGAGTTTAGGTAGCATTGCGCTGGAGTGCGGATATTATGATCAATCGCATTTTATCAGCGACTTCAAAACTTTTTCCGGTCTGCATCCAAAGCAATTTTTCTCCGGTCACTCCGGTGCTACCGACTGGCGGGAATAATGTCGGGTTTTTCCAATTTTATGATGAACACCTTTCGCACCTTTGTGTAGAAATATCACCTTAAAATTTTGTTATTATGAAATTACCTGAAGGACACCATCAAGTAATACCTTATCTGATCCTGAAAAATGCAGAAGGATTTTTCGACTTTACCAAACAGGTATTTGGAGCAAAGGAACGCCATCGCAGTTACCAGGATGACAAGAAATCATTGAAGCACGGGGAGATCAGCATTGGTGACAGTATCATTATGTTTGGCCAGACCAGTGACAACTGGGGAACAGACAATGCCGGATTATTTATTTATGTGGAAGATGCCGATGCTACTTTCAAGAAGGCGCTGGCTGCCGGTGCGACAGAAGTGATGCCGGTAACGGATCAGTCGTACGGCCGTTCCGGAGGTGTTAAAGATCCGTTTGGTAATACCTGGTGGATTACAGCAGCATAACGTGTAGACATTAGCGTTACTTTCATAAAGTGCTTAAAAGATAAGCCGGCCTTACCGCCGGCTTTTTTTATTTTCTGCAGTTTGAAATTAGTGAACTTCGCAGCCAACATTTACAATTGATTAACGTAACCGAAGATATTTGGTGGTAAATTAAAAATAGATAAAAAGTAAATCCTATCATGTCGAAACTATTACTCTCTGTCATCGGTCTTTTAAGTGCTTTTTCCAATGCCTTCAGCCAGGAGGATTCCACTAAACTTTGGGATGGTCCATACCTGTTTCATGAAGAGGGGAAGCTCATCAGCAAAGGAGTTTTGGACGGGAAAGTATATATCAGGGAGGCCGGAATGGCCATAGCCGTACAATTTAGAGATCATAAAGACTGGAATTTTGAAGTTCCGATAAAGCAGGAACTCCTGGTGGAACCTTCGGTTACGCAGCAGGTAGAGAAGGTATTCGCTGTTTCAGATGTTGAAGGAGAGTTTGCGTCTTTCCGCAAATTGCTGATGGTGAATAAGGTCATGGATAAGCATTATAGGTGGACTTTTGGCCAGGGCCACCTGGTGATTTGCGGGGATCTTTTTGACCGGGGAGAGTATGTGCCGGAGTTTTTATGGCTACTGTATAAATTAGAGCAGGAGGCAGTATCAGCGGGAGGGTACGTTCACACACTGTTAGGCAATCACGACATCATGAATTTAAGTGGTGATGTACGGTATGTGAAGCCCAAGTATTTTGAAAGTGCCAAACGAATGGGAATGGATTACATGCAATACTATGATGAATATACAGAACTCGGTAGATGGCTGAGGACCAAAAATATTGTGGAGAAAATCGGAGATCGGCTTTTTCTTCATGCAGGGATCTCACCTCAGATAAATGTATTGCGGCTGTCTCTGGAAGAATTGAATACCTTATGCAGAACATACTACGGCAGGAAGAAAGCTCAAATAGCTGAAGAGGCAAAGGTATTCTTCGACAGAAACGGCCCATTCTGGTACAGGGGATATTTTATGACACCAAGAGCAAGCATGGCTACCATAGACAGTACCCTTAACTTTTACAATTGTAGTCAGATTATTGTTGGACATACCATTTTAGCGAAGAACATAGCTATGTACTATCAGGGAAAATTGGTTGCAATTGACGTAGACCAGCATGAGGGAAAAAACGGAGGTATATTTCTTAGGGATGAAAAGTGGTCTATAGCTGATGACCGGGGGAAACATCATCCATTAAATTACGTGGAAGGAAACGATGAAATCAAAGATTCAGATATTCTGTAGGCGAAAACAAATGTTTGATAAGGTACCGGACAGGAGGGAAATATTCACAGGTAATTTCTTCGCAGACTGTATTTCAGTTGCAGTGATTTATAATAAATTGAAAATCGATGGTGTATGGTTTTAGCGTTGGAGTTAAAGCGGCTGTGCAGAAAAAATACGAACAATAAGCCGTTCAATAGCTATACATGACAATCGAGCATACCCGTAAATCCCTATTGTTATACAGTAAATGATAATTTATGCCAGCTTTCCCTCAAGCTTTAAGTCTCAGTCCTTTGAAAGAAAAAAGTAACCAAAGGTATTTGTGGATCGCCATTCCACTATTAATTGTAGAGGTGGTCATTTTTAAATTTTTCTATCCCTACGCGGATTTCTTTTCAGACTCTTATAGCTATATTTTTGCTGCTGCTGCTGACTTAAAAGTAAACCTATGGCCTATTGGTTATAGCAAGTTTATACAGCTTTTTCACCATTTAAGTCATTCCGATACCTCGCTTGTTGTTTTTCAGTATTTCCTGATTCAGGGGGCCACGCTGTATTTATTGTTCACTGTTTTTTATTACTATCAGCCGGGTGTGTTGGTACAAAAAACTTTGTTTTACATATTGATGCTAAATCCGCTGATTTTGTATCTGAGTAACTATATATCCAGTGATGGGCTGTTCCTTGCCCTTAGCCTGGTTTGGGCGGCACAGCTTATTCAAATCCAACATAGGCCAACGTTAATCCTGCTGTTGGTTCATTCGCTGCTGATTTTTTATGCTTTTACAGTTCGGTACAATGCCATCTATTATCCGGTTATCAGTGGCATTGCCTACCTGCTATCTTCATGGAAACGCTCCTTGAAGCTTTTAGGATTTTTATTACCAGTCATATTGGTGGGAATTTTTATAAGCTACACGAGTGAACAAACGAGGAAAGTTACCGGGACAAAACAATTTTCAGTTTTTGGTGGGTGGCAGCTGGCCAATAATGCGATGTACATGTTACCTCATATCCGGGTGGATCAAGCGCCGCCACCTGCCTGCAATGAATTTCACCAATTGGTACTCCGCTTTTTCGAAAAAAAAGGATCGGAGCTGAAAAACATTGGTCCTGCAGATGGAGCGGTTTATTTGAAAGAGCCCAAAGCTCCCTTAAAATGGTACCTGGCTCAAAAAATGGGAGATCGAGTTGACAGTAGTGGAGGTATCGCTTCCTGGGGGGCTGTTTCGCCAGTCTATTCCGCCTATGGTGCATTTCTGGCAAAAAGCTACCCTGTACCTTTCGCCAGATATTTCCTCCTGCCAAATACTTTTAATTACTTCGTTCCACCGATAGAAAAACTGGAGGTGTATAACCTTGGGCAAACATCGGTATCTTCTATTGCTACTTACTGGTTTGACTACCCGAATGATAAAGTTAAAGTGGTGTCTTTACATGCTCAGAAGGCGATCCTTTTCCTTTTTCCTGCCTTATTTGGGGCACTTAACCTTGTTTTTATATGGTTAGTCATTAGCTGGTGCCGGGACAAAAAATACAGACAGGAAGACCGTTTATTTAAGAGAACGATCATACTTTTCGGCATCTTAATATTGGGGAATGCTTGTTTCGGTATATTGGCCTCACCCATTGTATTCCGGTACCAGGTATTTCCTATGGTGTTATTGCTCATCTTTTCCGCGTTATTGACAGAAAGAGTAGAATGGAGCGATAAATCATAAAACCGGATTCTTAATATTTGGTCGGAAAATAGGATATTTTTCCTATCTTCAAATCGCATGTGGATGTCGCATGATTTCCAGGATTTAATCATATTTTCCAGCACCAA
Source organism: Chitinophaga sp. 01L420 (assembly GCF_056399985.1). Taxonomy (NCBI): domain Bacteria; kingdom Pseudomonadati; phylum Bacteroidota; class Chitinophagia; order Chitinophagales; family Chitinophagaceae; genus Chitinophaga; species Chitinophaga sp. 01L420. The sequence goes on along the minus strand of NZ_JBFTSK010000016.1, from coordinate 10,129 downwards.
ACTATGAAAGGTCTTTTCACCCCTATCGTATTATTATTCGTTATTTATTCGCAATCAACAAATGCTCAAACTATCTGGGATAAGGAAAAAGCAAAGAGCTGGTACCAAACCCAGAAATGGCTTTGTGGTGCGAATTTCATTCCTTCCAGTGCTGTAAATCAGCTCGAAATGTGGCAGAAAGAAACATTCGATCCGCAAACAATAGACAGGGAGTTGGGTTATGGAGCAGCTATCGGGTTAAATGTGATGCGGGTTTACCTGCATCATGAAGCATGGGTTCAGGACTCCGCAGGATTTAAGCAAAGGATTGCCCAGTACCTGCAGATCGCAGATAGCCATAAGATAAAAACAATGTTCGTTTTCTTTGATGATTGCTGGAGGGATGAGTACCATGGCGGTCCACAAGCGCCGCCAATACCCTGTGTCCACAACAGCAGATGGTTGAAAGATCCAGGTAGCAGAATAGACCGTGAACCGGAGCTCATGGATACCTTACAAAATTATGTACTGGATATTCTAAACACATTAAAAGATGACCAGCGGATTATTGCCTGGGATTTGTATAATGAACCAGGACATTTCGGACACGGGGACAAAAGCTGGCCGCTGCTGAAAAACGTAGTTACCTGGGCAAGGTCGGTGCAGCTCAGCCAGCCGATTACCATTGGGATCTGGAATAAAGACTTCAAAGATTTCAATAAATTCCAGTTGGAAAATTCTGATGTGATCAGTTTTCATAATTATAGGGACTCTGTTTCGATGAAAGAGGCCATAGACAGCCTGAAAAAGTATGACAGGCCGCTCTTTTGCACGGAGTACATGAAGCGGGTAAATCAAAGTACGTTTACGATAATTACACCCATGTTAAAGAAGGCTAATATAGCGGCGATCAATTGGGGGCTGGTGGCCGGAAAAACGCAAACGAACTATCCACAGGGAAATAAAGGCGGAGAGGAAGAGCCTAAACTTTGGTACCACGATATTTTCCATCAGGATGGACGGCCGTTCGACGATACCGAGACCGTGTTGCTGCAGAAGCTCTGCCTGGAGAGATAACCAGGATTCGAACAAAAACATCAACCGTATATATTAAAGTGCAGCAGTTGAATCGATAAGAAAACAGCAATCCGATATTAGAGTCCAGGTATCGGCTTATCACAGAATCCCGGTTTCCATAGGAAACAACCCGCGACATCTTTCAGACCATTTAAGCAATCCAGGATTTCAGATGCTGCTATGTCATTCGCCTTAGCAGCATCAGCCACTGAATAATATACATCAATAGGATTACCATTCAAATCAAACTGGGTAAGCTGAATACCGGCTTTTATTCTCTCCGATCTTTCGAGATATGCCCTGATAATGGAGGTATCAATCATTTCACATTTACCACTGCGCCAGTAAAGATTATTGAGTAATGTGGAAGGATGAATCATGGCATCCAGAATTTCCTCCTGTGATATTTGGGTTAATAGCTGTGCCTTTTGCAGATTTTCAAAGGTCGTAATCCGAATACCGCTTTGTGAGTAGCAGGACACCAATGACTTACGGTAAATCACATCCTGGGAGAAGGTAGCCCTTCGGAAAAGCCTGATTTTCTTGTCCAGAACATTGCCATCATTAGACCTGCGATAATTTAGCCTGTAATTTCTAACGTATGTTAATTCAAGATTTTCAGGTCGGATATCAAGGTCATTGCCATTTATAGTAGAAATTAAATAGTGTAGATTTTCCAGTGGGTATTCTTCTTTGAAGAGGAAGTAAACCATACGGACGGGATCAAATACATGATGTGCAGAACCATAAGAAACAGTACATAAAAACCCATAACCATAGTTGCCGTCTTTAAAAACGCTTCTGGGCCTGACTGTGGATCTGAATATCCGTTCTTTATAAATACGGATTGTACCAGTTCTATCTGTCACCATTCGTGGTACTCTTTTGACTCTTCCAAACTGCGAGATAACTGCGAATTTTTCTAGTCCAACCACAGGCATCCATATTTCTTCAGGTAAATCCGTCACGGAGAAATTGAATATGGGCAAGGGGTGTGACGCATCGTATTTCATAAAAAGCATAATTGAAAAATGGAAAACTAAATGCTCCCCCTGAAGTTCAACTTCAGTTTGGGAATGATAATGAAAACTTAATATTAATACAGTGGCTGGTTTAGGTGGAAACTGGCTATAGTTAAAGGTATGCTGTGCTAAGGATATTCTCAGCGCTTGTATTGAAATGGGGGCTATTTACTTCTCCCTAAAACGCAATAATGACAATGCTTTATTTGAGGGCATTAAAATGGGAAGAAAGAAAATCGCAATATTCTATTGCTGGGGAAGTAGTCATTCTAAAGATTGGTGCTTCCAAAGGATACACGGCTTTGACTTGGAAACAGCAGTACCGATATGATCGGAGGCTTAATGACCTGTACAGGATACAAGTTAATAACCTTAGTTGTGAACCCTAAAAAAAGCCATGTGTGAGTGCTGTGCATAGTAAATATCTGCTCTATATAGGAACCAACCGAATAGTATCTTCAGATTGCATTTTCTGATGTTTTTTTACCTTTTATAAACTGCGATATGGCCGCAAACTTTTCAAGTTCAGCAGTCGAAATCCGGATTTCATCAGGCAAATCTGTCATCAAAAATTGAAGGGGCAATTAGTGTTATGAGCCACATTTCATAAAAACGCAATTACAAAAATGGAAAAATAAATGCTTCTACTGAAGTCTTATTTCAGTTTTTAAATGATAATAAAAATTTAATATTAGAACAGTGGCCACTTTGACCGAGAACCAGCCATTGATCCGCGTAGTACAACTCCCGGATAGGAAAATGTTCAAAATTTGCTTTGAAATTGCCTTTCTATTTAGGTAGAGAAAAATTGGAATAATGACTTTACTCAATTTAAATGCAATAGAACAGCAGAAAAAAAAAATCACAATTTTTTATTAACTGACAATTTATTGCAGTAGTCTTTTTTAGTTTTACAGTCATAAGGATAACAACAAATAAAACCCAAAATAACCCGGAATAATATCCCCAGATTAGAGTTAGACAGGATGGATTTAGAGTTTAACGACAATAACCTTCAGCGATCATACAATGAATTGGGAAAAGCCCTAATCCCACTATTTTCAATTATCGTAGAACTTCAATATTTAAATGCAGAAAGCAGATGAATAGTCAGAGGGTACAAGATTTTGTGCACCGAATAGTTATACTTATGCCTCTACATCTGATTAATTAAAATGCTGATTGCAGACTAAACCCAGTTCATATGCAGTTCYAAGATTCATTAGATCTAATAGATCGAAGGAAAATTTAATTGCTGCATGGGTTACCTGCCGTATGAAATTGTCTATTATATGTCGTGAAAATAGGGATCTGAAGATTTCGATTTAACCAACTTTGAACCTCGTAAAACCTCTTTTTTAATATGTCATCATATTTGATAACTCTATTTTTTTTGTTCTCACATTCAGATACGGCGAAAGCTAAATTATTTGAGTATGTCTACTCATGTGAGGGGAGTATTTACATTAGAGTCAGTGAAAATGACTTCTATTTAATGCGCTATCACCCCAATGCCCCTTGCAGCTTTCAAGTAGTAAAAGATCTGGGACCAATAGTTAGTGAGCAGATACTTAAGCGAGAGGAGGCAAAGCCTATGAAAGCTAATGGTTGTATTATCTGCCTTTAATAATGGTGCCATCAAACCATGAAAATGTTTGTTTCGTAACATGTCAAAAAGATTATGATGAATTCTCCAGACGCGGTTATCTATTATACATATTCCTCTTTGTTGGAGGAAAATGGTTTAGAATATTTAGAGGATGATTTTTGGTTATATCATGGTAAAGGTGAATTCAACAATAATTGGACAGTTTATATCTCCATGCGTACCGAGCATTCAGTAAGATTTTTAAAAGAAGTTATATCATTTCTAAGTGAGAAGAAATTTGCATTTCGACTCGTTAAAGATGAAATGCAAAGCTATCACCTTAATTCGGGAATGCTAGGGTTTACAGAGGTAGGAAAGTTCTTAAGTATTTACACTAATTCGGAACAGGAAGCAATTGAAGTCGTTAATATATTTAACCCAATTACCCAGGGCTATACTGGACCTGGTGTTCCTGACGCGATCAGACTCGGTAAAAATATATATGGACAATATGCGACAATAATAGGAGCACAGGATAATGATAACGGATTTGCTATAACCTTTTCCATACCATCTAAATCCAGGATACCATTTAAACTTGATAAAAAATACAGAGGTATCAAATCAAGGAAAGTCTATGGAAAATGGTACGTAAAGATTAAAGACTTAAGACCAGGCCCCAAGGGGGATATTATCCTTGCCTTTAACTTAAAAAAATTTGCTTTCAAACCAGTAGTAGTAAAGGAAGGCCGTTATGGTGCTTTGGAAGACACGCATGGAAGGACTATAAAAGACAGATTGCTTTGGCAACGGCAGATGTTGGAGGAAATCGGAGTTCATGTACCTACAGCTAAATTTGTTGATTATTTTGAACAGGATGATAACTGTTACTTAGTGATTGACTACATTGACGGGGTATTCCTTCCAATAAAAATGGATGAAATAACGCAGAAATCTTCCTGGTTAGAACTATCTAGGAACAAAAAAATACAATTACTAAACTATTACATACAAATCGTACGAATAGTAAAGACTATTCATCAACTAGGAATAGTTTTCAGGGATATACAGGACAATAATTTTATCGTTACAGAAGATGATCAGGTCCATATCATTGATTTTGAGCTTGCATATAAGTTAAGTTCAAAAGAACCTGCGCCACCATTCCTATTTGGGACATTCGGATATATTTCTCCCGAGCAAATGAATAGTGAGTCACCAGATCCTTCTACAGATATTTATTCGTTGGGTGTATTACTGGCATTTATAGTTTCTGGTGAGCACCCTGCTACATTTATAAATGAAGATATTGAAAGTGCTGCTAATAAATTGAGAAATATGTCAGAAGGCGACGGGTTAGCCAGGATATTCCTGGAATGCACTAATTCAGATCCTGGAAAAAGACTGGAAATTGATTCATTAATTGCCAAGGCTGAACAATACAGCGACTCCATTTCAAGTAATTCCATTGAATTTAAGCATTTACAAAAGACTATGTAATGAAAAAGAAGCAAATCTTACTAGAGTTAATAATCATGGGACTGGTATTCCTTTTTGTTTATACTCCTGTTAATAAACTTATGAAGTTTCAAGAGTATAAACTATCAATGAAGGCGCAACCATTCGCACCGGGCTTCAGCACTTTTCTAACCTATGCTGTACCAGCCGCAGAATTTATAGCTGTGATATTACTTATATTGCCTTTAACTAGAAAAGCAGGATTGTATGTATCTATGTTTCTGATGACACTATTTACTGGTTACATAGGATTAGTCCAGTTAAACTATTATCATAAGGTTCCTTGCACGTGCGGAGGTATAATATCTTCATTGACATGGAACGAGCATTTATTGTTAAACATTTTCATACTACTCTTAACTGGAATAGGAATCTGGCTATTAAAAGCAACTTCGGGAGCTAAACCAAAGGATAGGAAGATGGATCTGGCACATAGCAGGTAGCAGTGATAGAATTGTTATCACACATTCGAATGCTGTTTTAGCGAAGCTGAGAATTATAGAATTAATCCCTGCATTTACTATTGCAAAGAACCACTGAGAATAACCACTGAGAATAACCATATCTGGGCTGGTAAATAGCAATGCTATCTGAATAGTCCAATAGGACATCACACAAAATACTTATTATTTATACTGAACAACAATGAGTTTTCCGAAAGTCCCTACGTCGGATAGCGTATTGGGGGGTAATGCATCAGTTATGACATTGACAAAAAGTATATTCCGTCATGAAAAGGAAGAAATGGAATAACATACAAAATATTACTTGCAAGTAAAGATTGAACAATTATCATTAATCATTAAAAGTTTCTAAACATGAAAACTGTAAAATTCGCCTTGGCTGCTATGGCCGCTTTCGTAGGTTTGGCTTCTGCTTACGCATCAACTGTTCGTACTGTGTTTACTTATGTGAACAAAGACAATAACGGTCAATATACCAAATTGACAGTTGCTTATAATCCAGCCAACTGTGTTGGTCCAAGCACTAGAATTTGTTCTTACACATCTCCTTTTGATTTTGGTGTTGTTAAACCTACCGCTGCCCAGATTTTGGCTAAAGGTGGTCATATCAAAACCAACGTTGCAAAGGTTTATGTACCTTAAGTAAATAAATAAATAAAGACTGCTCTTTACAAGGGCAGTCTTTATTCTTTCGAATGCATAAGGAAAAAAATATCCATTATCCTGATTTACATCGTCTGAAAATTGTTAGGTGCTTTATTACTTTAGTTTTTTAATTTAACCATAAGACAAAAAAATAACAAGTAAAACTCCTCTCATATGAAAACGATAAATTTTTGTTTAGCTGCAACGGCAGCAATTATTGGATTCGCAACTGCTTATGCCAAAAGCAATCGGACAGTATATACTTATGTGAATTTAATGAACAATGGCAAGTATACTTTATTAACAACCGGATATAATCCCGCGTTGTGCGTATTTCCAAGCACATACATTTGTGCATATACCTCTCCCTGGGACTTAAATAACTCTTCGATTCCTAATCCTACAGCAGCACAAATAATAGCCGCCGGAGGACACATCAAGACCGATGTCGCCAAAGTTTATTATCCATAGTATTCTTTGGTATGATGGCATGTTTAAATCCGTTTCTTTACATCATATGATACTGTAATTGAAGGATCATTTGGAAGATATTACAAAACATAATTTCCCAAAGAATATTGATATGAAAAGGTGTGAAAAATGCCTTGTCAGCGATTGATATTACAAGTACATGTAAATTTTCTGAACAACAGAAAATACCAAATCGGAAGTGTCGGATGATAGAATATTGTGCGCATCAATAGGAACAAATTTTTTTCCCTAATTATCATTTGTTGGTTTTTACCTTTATGAAAGTGCGAAAGTGTCCGTAAATAGAGCCATTCCTACTTCCCTAATAGCCTATATTTTGGCCTATCTTCTCATTCTATAAAAACAATAAAAGCATCATTAATCTGCTATTATAGCGTGATCGATAATGGATCTAAGTTTATCACCTGAAGTGGATCCATTGATTAATAAAGGTATTGGAGGGTCGCCATCTACAATAGTACCTTCTTTTCCAATGATTATAAGTTTAGGATAGCCAGTAATCCCATAATATTTTATGATCTCATGATTTTCACCTTCTCCATTGGTATAAAGATTAATCCCGCCTTTATGGGTATATATTCCCGTCTTTATGGATTTATGAAAGATTTCTTTTGAATTGTCTATTGAGATAGAGATGAAGGCAACCTGCGTATTTCCAATAAAGGCATCATAGATCGGACCAATAGCCTTGGTTAGCGTTGCACATGCGCTGCAACCATTAAAATAAAAGTCAAGAATCACAACTTTTCCTCTAAAATCATCCAGTGAAACCCATTTATCATGGYCGTCGATTAATTTAAAGTTATATGCCTTTTGCCCCCTTCCAAGTGCATTGTGCCTGGTGACAAGTAAATCCTTGCTTGACGGATCACCAATTAATGCAAGATCTTTAGTTAACACATCTAACATATTTACCTTACCAAAAAAATTAACGGAAAAAATTAATGTGGTAAGTATTCTGTCCCGAACTGCACCGGAATATTTTTCCAGTATATTTTGATGAAGTTCATTAAATCCATAATCGCTATTGGGATCGTTAACAGAATGATGTAAATCCGCCAGGCATTTTTCCTTTAGATATAGATAGTATATATATGAAGAGCTATTGAGTTCCATCTCAGCGTTCATGCCGGAAGAATCCACTTTGTCAATAAATTCGTTAAAGATTTCCTGTATTGTCCTTCTTACAACAGAATCAGATGATTGACGAAAACGAAATATGATATCTGTCAATGCATTGGAATAAGACTGATACCGTACATTTGCTCTTAAAATTTCGATATCTTCAACGTCCAAAGAATTCTGATATTTAGAAATAATTGTAAGTTGTTTTTTTAATACCCCATTTTTTTCGTTTAGTTCGTTTTTTAAAATAGAAATCTGATCTGCAGGAATGTCTGGCGTTATTTCAGGAACAATAGATGTCATTTCCAGTTGACAATTATATTTCTCAGCCCCCTTTCCAAGGAAAGATATTTTACCTTTACTTAAGTTTAAGATCATTTTATCTCCGGATTCAGCAAGGAACAGATTATCCCCTATACTCATGTAGGGATCTGGTAGTGAAATTTTAATATATTCAAACCTTTCACTTTGGTCAATTGAAAAGGATATTGTTTCTCCAGTTATTTTTTGAGTAAATTTTTCGCAATATATACCCCCAATGACGGGGTTGTAATAATGATAATGTTCGATTGTAATATCTTTCCCAATAAGATTAGGATCGGTAATTTGTACCTTAAAATCTATTAGACCTTTCTTTTGAATACTTCCAAATCCATTGAACGAAAGTATGGCCGCGAAGTAAATAAGTGTTACGAAATTTTTCATAGTTATCGATTATCTAATGTTTTGTTGAATGTGACTTAGCGCTATTTCGTCGGATGGGATAGGCATTACATATCTGAGGTCATTGGGAGGAAGTACAAATTCTTTACCATCAAGCACTCTTTTCAGGACGATGTTTGCCCCTTCTTTATTCAAACGCTTTAAATCTGTCCACCTGGTTCCACGCCATACCAGTTCTTTCCGGCGTTCCAATAAAATCCGGACCAGTAGATCACCGGATTTATTTGTGATGGGAACGAAGGTCCCTGTTCTGTATCTTTTTTCTAAGAGTGTATTCATTGCTGATACTGCCGCATCTAGTTTCCCCGTTCTTGCATTACTCTCAGCTTTTATTAGATATACTTCATCCACAGCAAGGCCGGTGAAAGGATAGTAGCCTGATGCAGCATATACTGTTTTCGTAAAATAGGTATCCATTCTCCGGTTAAAAAAAACTGGTTTTCTTAGGTCGTTTCCATCAAACTTTTTGATTAGATTGCTATCAGTAGCCGTAACCGAGGGAGCCCCAGTTACTACGGCGCCATAGTATATATTAGTGATGTTTGCCAATATCAACTCATCATTATATTTGGTAAGTGGATATCTAATCGTCGTATCTATTGTGTTATAATCAATCAATTTATTATAAAGGGATAGACTGCTATCTGCATATTTTCCGGCCAGTGTATAGTCACGCATGCTTAACATTACTCTGGCAAGCAGGGCATAAGCGGCTGCTTTAGAAGGTCTGTTGCGATTTTGAGTCGGAAACGAATTTGAAAAATATCCTATTGAGGATCTTAAATCCGATAGTATTTGACTATAAGTGTCTCCCAGTGTAGATCGTTGTTTAACTTCATTAATATCAGCGGATTCTTTTAATGGAACGCCTAAGTCAGTCGTTTTTCGGCTTTCGTCATATGCAGGCGAAAAAATTGAAGCAAGGTTATAGTTGGAGAGGCTTCTGTAAAATAGTGCAGCACCTTTTACAAATTTTCCGTCTATATTATCTTGGTCGGTAGCCCCAAGTTTATTCCACTGTTCCAGAATGGCATTGCAATAGTAAATAGCCTGATATGGCGCGTTCCAATCCTGAATAGTAACCTCTCCGTCATAAATATCCTGATTCCATATATAGCAATTTTTTTCGGTTTTTGTTGACATTGAATTATAAACCTCTGTGGTTGGATAATAATATTCATCAGAAGACATAATTCCCATTGCAGGCCCATTGTATAAAAAAATAGCCTGATTATCCAATAACTGATTCATATCCTGGACGCTGCGAGGTATAACAATATTGGTATTGGGTTTCTTGTCCAAAAAATCATTTTTGGAGCAGCCAAATAAGAATAAAGGAATTAATAAAGCGAAGTATTTCCGATGATTAGCCATAATTAATATGTTTGAAAAGTTAGAAACTAGCACTCAATCCAAAGGAATATGCCCTTGGATTCGGTATCGAATGAAACTAGCACTCAATCCAAAGGAATATGCCCTTGGATTCGGTATCGAAT